>JAFVPI010000105.1 GCA_017505405.1 Mogibacterium sp. | reverse complement strand
GCGCTAAGGTATATGTCGTAGACGATGCGGAACTCGAAAGAGTATACAGGGAATACCCTGTGATCTGGATGAATAAGGACGCTGAGCCAAAGCTCTGCTTCATGGGCTGTCCGCACATGAGCCTGCAGCAGCTCAAGGACTGGACTGAAAAGGTAGAAGAAGGACTTGCAAAAAGCGGTGCACCAAAGGTGTCGGTCCCGACAGTTTTCACTGCTGCTCCTGATGTTCTCGAGGCATTCGCAAAGACAGAATATGCCGAAAGACTCAAGGCGACAGGAGTCATCACTTCATATATCTGCCCGCTCATGTACATGAACAATCCGCTCAGCGAGAAGATGCCTGTGATCACGTCGAGCAACAAGCTCAGAACATACACATCCGCCCGCTTCTATACGGATGATGAGATCGCAGAGCAGATCACACGCAACAGGAAAGGAGGCAAACAGAAATGAAGACATTCCAGGGACGCGTAGTCGCGCCGGGCAGAGTATCTGCAGAGGCGCTCGTATCACATGGCGGTCTTAACACGCTCGCTTCCTTCCAGAAGGCGCTGCAGTTCGGTGATAAAAAGGCGACATGCGGCGATCAGAACAATCCGGACCTTTACGGGAAGCAGATGGCTGGCAAGGCGCTCTGCCTGCCTCAGACCATAGGCTCAACGACCGGCGGGCTCGTGCTGTACTGCGCCTGCTCTATGGGGCGCCAGCCTGCGGCAATGCTGTTCTCGAATCCTATCGATTCACTGGCTGCTGCCGGTGCGGTCCTGGCCGACGTATGGCTGGATGCGCCTGAGGCAAAGATGCCGGTAGTCGATTCACTTGGAGATGAGTTCCTCGAATACGTAAAGGACGGCATGAACATCATCATTCAGGAAGACGGAAAGGTGCTGGTAAGCGATCCATTTTAGGATAAGAGATAATGAGCAGAATAGAAATCGAGACGGGTCTTGGGAAAGTCATAGGGACAGTAAAAAAAGGAGTCTGCATATACAGGGGCATTCCGTATGCTGTGACCGGGCGTTTTGAAGCACCGGAACCATACCCTGAATGGGATGTGTTTGATGCAACGGAAACGGAAACAGACTGCTATCAGTACCTTACCTACAGAGATGAGTCGACGGGTCCGGATGCGTTTTATCACAGGGAATTCCGCAGCAATCAGAAGTTTAAGTTTGCCGAATCGCCGATGACGATGAATATAATCGCAAGAGAGAAGGCGAAGAAAGATCCTGTCCTGGTGTTCATCCACGGAGGGGGCTTCGAGACAGGTACTGTAGGTGAACTTCCTTACGGCACATGCACGGAATACGCAAAACATAATGTTGTTTACGTGTCGCTCGGATACCGCCTGAATGTGTTCTCGCTGTACGAAACCGGCAACTACGGCCTTCAGGATATGATCTTCGGGCTCAGATGGGTCCATGATCACATCGCGGACTTCGGAGGCGATCCGGAGGAGATCACTGTCATGGGCCAGTCTGCGGGAGCCATGTCCATCATGAACCTGCTGTATACGCAGGAGCTCAAAGGCATAGTGAAGGGTGCTGTGCTCATGTCCGGTGCCGGAGCAGTTCCCAGACTGACAAAGCCATGGACAAAGAAAAAATCCATGCCGTTCTGGGAAGGTGTGCGCAGGCGCGCCGGAGTGGAGACGACTGAGGAGTTCATAAAGCTTCCGCCTGATGTGATCTGGAAAGCCTGGTATGAAGAGTCCAGAGAGAACTGGAGCTTCCAGGCCGTGCAGCCGGGCATCGACGGAAAAATAATACCTAAGCTGCCGCAGAAGGTCATACGCAAAAGGGAATACCTCGACATACCGATGATAATCGGAGTGACTTCGCAGGACTTCATGCCGTATATCATCTTTGATATGGCGATCAGCTGGGCTATGAAGCATGTAAAGCAGGGGAAGTCGCCGGTCTATGGCTATCTGTTTGACAGGCAGCTCCCGGGCAACAGCTTCAAGGCGTTTCACGGATCCGACCTCTGGTACATGTTCGGCAACATGGATAAATGCTGGCGTCCGTTCGAAAGGTTCGATTATGAGCTGAAAGACAGAATGGTGCAGTATGTCGCAAACTTCGTGCGCTTTCAGAATCCGAACGGCGGGGGACTGCCGTACTGGCCGCCTGTGAGCCGCAAGAACAGATCGTTCAGATACTTTGGCGGCAAAAAATCATATAAGATATCACCTATAGCGATACGCAGAAAAATGTATCATACTTTCATAAGAGACAAAGGACCGATGTAAAGGAGGGTGCTCATGAGCATCAAGGAATACGCAAAAGAAATGATCGAAAGGGACCAGGTGTTCAGGGATATTGCCGAACAGACCGAGACCCTGTGGATCAATGATAAACTGCTTCCGTTTGAGATGACGGATGCGCTCTGCCAGCTGGTCGTGACTGATGAAGACATCGAGGACACAGAAAGAAGGCTGCACAAGTTTGCGCCGTACATCAAAAAGTGCTTCCCTGAGACTGCGGAAGACGACGGACTTATAGAGTCGCCGCTCGCGGATATCCCTGAGATGAAAAGGGCGCTCGAGGAGAAATACGGAACGGAGATACCGGGAAGGTTCATGCTCAAGATGGACAGCCACCTGCCGATAGCCGGTTCGGTTAAGGTCAGGGGAGGCATTTACGAGGTGCTGAAGCACGCAGAGGATCTTGCGCTGGAGGCAGGGCTGATCACTGAAGATGACAACTATGAGAGATTCGCCGATGACGACATGAAGGAATTCTTCGGCAAGCACACCGTGCAGGTCGGCTCCACCGGAAACCTCGGTCTGTCGATCGGCATCATGAGTGCATTCCTCGGGTTCAAAGTGAAGGTGCACATGTCGGCTGACGCCAGACAGTGGAAGAAGGACATGCTCCGCAGCAAAGGGGTCGATGTCATTGAGTATGAAGAGGATTACTCTAAAGCCGTGAGCGAAGGACGCAGGCTTTCAGACCTCGATCCGACGAGTTATTTTGTGGATGACGAGTACTCACTGCCGCTGTTCCTCGGATATGCAGTGGCTGCCGGCAGAATGAAGAAGCAGCTCGAAGAAAAGGGCGTTACTGTCGACGGGGATCACCCTATGATCATCTATGTACCATGCGGGGTAGGCGGAGCTCCGGGCGGGGTCTGCTACGGATTCAAACGTCTTTTCAAGGATGATGTACACATCTTCTTCTGCGAACCGACACTCTTCCCGTCGGTGCTGCTCGGCATGGCTTCTGACAGATTCAACGAAGTAAATGTCAGCGACTTCGGACTTACCGGAATGTCTGCTGCTGACGGACTCGCATGCGCAAGCCCTTCGGGACTGGTCACAAGGATCTGCCGCAATCTGCTCTCGGGAGACTTCACCGTACGCGATGCGATACTCTTCGACTACATGAGAATGCTTAAGGCAACAGAGGATATCTTCATTGAGCCGTCGAGCTGCGCTGCGTTCATCGGTCCGCTCAACATAATGAAGCTTGATGCCGGAAAGACTTATCTTGAAAAGCACGGACTGACTGCGGAGAAGCTCGCCAACGCGACACAGGTCTGCTGGGCGACCGGCGGACGGCTCGTACCGGACGAGATCTGGGATAAATACATGAATACCTACCTCGAATAAGCCGGAGCGGACTCAGATAAGATTGAAATAGTTCGAATAAGCTGGGGTGAGCTCGACTTCGACGATAGCCGCAACATCATCGTCGGGGAGAACGCTCAGGGCAAGACCGTTAAAGAGGAGTTTTTTTGAAAAAGTTACATATATGAGGTGTTTTCTCCATATATGTAACTTTTATATTTCAGCAATGAAAAATGACTTGACGATAACGCTGGATCGAGCGATTATTGTCAAGTCATTCTGGCTTGATCAGTGTTTTCTTATGCGTATAGCCGGCTGATTTTCTGGAAAAGTTACATATACAGATTTTTTACCCCGATTTTGTAACTTTTTCTGAAAAAGTCCTTATCAGCTGCCTAGCCAAGCGGGATCTCCACTACTTCTGCCATCTTGACCAGCGTGTGCTCTATCTGGCCGGAGATATCTTCGACCATGCGCTTGGTGATCTCTTCGTTTTTCTCTTTATCAAGGCTCTCGTAGAAGTTTTCCTTGACGTCCTTGCTTATGCTGTCCATGCGCATCTTGAATGTGTTCTTCGGAACCAGCTTGCGTACCGCCTTAGGAATGTCTGATGTCAGGAGCTTCTCCTGCATCTTGTCCTTTCCGAGTATGAGCACTACTGCTGATGCGATGACTCCGATGATCACACCTTCCGGGCCGGCCATGAACGGGATGAGGTCGATCGCGGATATCAGGATCGCAACGACCGCTGTGACTATAGAGTCGATGAGGAATGTCATTTCCTCTACGGCAAAGATGTTTTTAGCGTCCACCTTAATGTCGATGTCGTCAGCCGAGAGATAGGAGCGCAGGCTGAGCGCCGTGTACGGTACTCTGTGCTTGATACAGATCGGAACTGTGTACGACTCGAGCTCCTCGATGACCGGCTTGAGCCATGAGGTGATCGGTCCGGCCAGCAGCTCTCTCGTCTCATCTTTCTTGAGGAATTCGGCTACCTCCACCTGAAGTATCTCATCTGTGTCTGACAGCTTCTGTATCTCGCCGTTTCTCCATCTGTCGAAAATAGGCATCGCTATCTGCTCGATGATAGGGTCAACCAGGCAGTCGACCGCGTCCTTATAGAGAAGAGGGATGTGCTTTTCGACGATGTCTTCTATAGTAGTCGCCTTGATGAGCATGTCGAGATCTTCCCGGAACTCCTTGATGTCCTCGTCGATGCGTCCGCAGTATGCCAGGCCTCTCGCGACGGAGAATTCAGGATCATTTGCAGAGATGATGACCGAATCAGTAAAGACTTCGCTGCACCAGTCTCTGATGGCTGCGAGCTTGCTGACTCCGCCTGTCAGGAATATGAGCTCAGGCTGCTGACCCGAGATGTTCTCCTTCACGTCTTTCAGCGAGGCAATGAAGACTTCCTTCCATGAGCGGTTATTAAGGGCTGGGACCCGCCTGTTTACCAGCTGCAGGGCGACAGCGCCGTTCATTCTGAGGGTGAATTTTACAGGGCGGTCATAGTGCATGACGATGGTCTCTTTGCACTCGTGATGTGTCCAGTAGTCTTCATCGGAGAAGTATTTCTCCTTGAGCCTGCGGGCTGCGAATTCCGCGTAGTTTTTCCACGCATCGCTGGCCTCGAAGACTGATTTGATCTTCTTGCGCGCCAGCCCCGATGCCTCAACGGATTCCAGAAGCAGGATCTCGTCCATGATGCCGCCGCCGAGCACTACTTCGCCGGCAGTCTGCATCTCTACTTCCTTGCCACCCATGATGTAGGCAAAATCGGTAGTCGATGAGCCGATGTCCACTACGAGCACAGGCTTCGAAAGGATATCGACGCCGATCTGCAGGTGCTTGGACTGGCATGCGCTTACCATCGCTGCCCTCGACTCTGAGATTATTTTTGCAGGAGGATATCCCGCGCTCTCGAAGATCTCGCGGTAATGCTCCCTTGTATTTTTGTTCCAGCCGGCAGGGCAGCCCACATAGAATGAGCAATCCTCATTCTTGATGAGATCCCCGCTCCCGTAGAGCTCGCCAAGCACGCCCGCCGCGAAGCTCTTCACATCAGCCGCGCTCGAGCGGTCAGTCAGGAACCTGCTCTTGAAGCGGATCTTGCGCTTTACTACATTGTCGGCATAGCATGCCTTTTCGCCTATAAGGAGTTCGCCCGATGAAAGCTGCGCGTATGCCGTGATAAAACTCTGCTCGCCAACAACGGTGAGCATCTCAGGCACCACCTGATCTTCCTTATGAAGTCTGGCGACTGCGCTTTCGGCATCTCCCAGGTCAAATCCGAAAAAACGATCCATTGTTCAGCCTTTCTATAGCTTATCTGCCGGTAGAGGCAAGACCTTTCTTGAGCAGCCCGCCCTGAGCTACCATGGCAGGTCTTATTGTAGCCGCTTTGCTGCCCGGCATGAGATCGAAATACTTCTCGTTCTCTTTGCTGTAATCCAATACCTCGATCTGCTGTCTGTGGAGGAAGTACTTTATCTGCTCGACCTTCTCGAGAGCGTACTCCGGGTCGCCGCTGTATGCAGCGGCAAGAAGATCGGAGAACAGATCAAGCTCGGACTGCGTGACAGTCCTGCCATCGATGCTCCCGGCTTTTTCGCGCGCATTCCAGCGCTCTGCGGCGCTGATTTCCTCCAGACTCTGGTCGACGGACAGAAGGGCAGTACGGAAGTTGCGGTAGATGCGGTCGGCATCCACGCGTATATCCACCTGGTATTCCTTTTTGCCTTTCACTTTCTTCGGACGGCTGTACATGTAGCCCGAGAAGTAAAGGGCGATCAGTCCGACTATCGTAGCACCTCCGTGCAGTATCACCTGGTCGCGGGCGTTATCCGCCACTGCAAGATAGGCATCCATCATCAGGGGACCGAATCCGAAGACGCAAAGTGCGAGACCGATTATAAGGAGTACCAGGAACGACAGTTTAAATGATCCTCCGTTGTCTTCGTCGTCCTTGTGACCACCGCTCTCCCATACCTTGATCTTTCCGTTGGAATCGATCAGAGGCAGCGAAAGCCTGACCGCCTGCATCATGTATGCGGCGGATTCTCTCTCCCGGTCGGTCTCACACTGCTCATTGTGCTTAAGGAGCAGCTTGTCGATCTCGTTCTCGAGAACCTGGATAGCCTTGTCGGCAGAGGCTGCTGCGGACAGTTCCGTAAGCAGCTTGTCTTTGTCTTTTTCAAGCAAATCTGTCATTTTCATAGTAACTTAATAATACCGCAAAGTGCTGTTTTAGAGAAGACTCAAAATCATCCGGACGAGGGGCCAATTTGCAGCCGGTTACGAGGGGAGAGCGAGCAGTTTTGCTGCGAAGCTCGAGCCCGAAACCGTGCCGGAGGAGCTTGGCCTCCGAAGGCCAATGCTATCCACCTTACGGCAACGCCGTTAGATCCATAGATAGCATTATGCGTCTCAAATTACGGGAGGCGTACCCGAGAGAGGATATTTTGAGTCTTCATTCCATTGACACTTGGCGATAATGTGATAAACTCACATAGTAAAAAATATAAAACCTATCAGAAGGGGACGAGAATATGGCAAAGAACAGATACGGAAAAGCAAAGGGCGGCGGAATGCAGGGAAACATGAATTACAACCGTCCGTCCGGTGGATATCAGAAGAATGTTTACAGACAGCAGCTCAACACACAGGGAGTCAAGGCTCCTAAGGGACTCGACCAGAAGACTCTGAGGAATGCAGCTATCGCTATCGGTGCTGTATGGGTAATAGCATCCATACTGTTGATCCTTAAACTCAAATGGTGGGGCCTGCTGATTGCAATGCTGATCGGACTTGCAGTAGTAGGAGGGCTTTACTTCTTCATCCAGTACAAGGAAAAGGAGATGATAAAGTACTACAAGCAGATCGGCATGACCGAAGAGATGTACGTCAGAGAGCTGAAGAAGAGAAATGTAGACAAGAAGCAGATCGATCAGGTAAGGAAGACCTGGAAGAAGGTGAAAGCCGAACCTGTCGTAGGAAATCCGAATCAGAAAAAGAAATAGAAGCAGTTAATATAAAAAGCAAATACAAGCAGCAAATACAAGACGCTGATATCGGACAATAAAGACCCCGCACCGGAGTGCGGGGTCCCTTTTTAGTTATTGGTTTGTTTTTGTGATCGATTGATCGTTAAGCCGTTAGACTATTTTTTAGCCTTTTTAGCTCCATACTTAGATTTAGATTGTACACGGTTAGCAACACCTGCTGTATCTAGCACACCTCTAACTATATGGTATCTAACACCTGGAAGATCTTTTACTCTTCCTCCTCTAATAAGAACAACACTGTGTTCTTGTAGGTTATGTCCGATTCCTGGAATGTATGCAGAAACTTCCATACCATTTGTAAGTTTAACTCTGGCTACTTTTCTTAACGCTGAGTTAGGCTTTTTAGGAGTTTGTGTTTTAACTACTGTACAAACACCTCTCTTTTGTGGAGAAGATACGTTAGTTACTTTCTTCTTTCTAGAGTTTAACCCTCTTTGAAGAGCTGGTGATTTAGATTTTGTAGTTTTATCATGTCTTCCTTTTCTTACTAATTGCGCAAATGTTGGCACTTGACTTCACCTCCTTGTTATAAATTAATGCGTGAATTGCAACATCCACAAATACGCTTAATCATTATATCATTTAAGGCCTTTTTAGTCAACATTTTTGTTACATTTTTGTTACAAATTTATAATACTTTTTGGTGCACAATGTTTACATAAAGAAAAGGACCTCTGATATTTATATCAGAAGTCCTATTTTTTAGATGTAACACATGAATTTGTCGCCTTTATCCTGCATTATCGCAGACATTCTTTTAGCAATATTAAGAGATGGTATATTATCTTTTTCTATCTCAAGTCTTATTCTTGCCAAAGGATTATCATCGCGAATAGCTTCAGTAACTGCTGCAAGAGCCTCTTGCATATAACCGTTGTGACGATATTCCTCTTTTAAGAAATACGAGACATCCATCGTCATTCTGGTTAACCGCACTGCAATAATGAGTCCCAAAACATTTTTCTTTTTGTCTGTAATCACACAGTAAAAATCGTTCTTGAAATCTCCATTTGCAAAAATAGCTATATGACTCGCAGCTTCGGTTTCATCCTTCGCGCTAAGGCTTTTAAGTCTACTTACCATATCCGTGTTTTTGATAATATCATAGTACCATGTCACATCTTCCGTTTTGAACGGTCTTAAAACAAGCCGTCTTGTCCGTATAATCATACTTGTCACTCCTTTTATTTTGGATGCATTCATTATATCACATCCGCTCTATTTTTCAATAGTTATGTTTACTATTCTTTGTTCAAATTGACTTTTTATGCTAAATATGTTATAATTAATATTAGGTTCGTATGAATCTAATCTATAATAATTTAAGGAGGATATGCACATGCTAACTAGAAATTGTGCGATCAACAAACTTTTGAACGAAGGAGACTTCAATGTACGGGTAACCGTATTCGACTACACCAAATGTTCCGATGATCCGGAACGCCAAAAAGGTGCTTGGATCGAAGCTATCCGCGACTCTATCGGCGGCGGAATCGTCAACTCCCACGCAAAGGTAAAACTCATTATTGAGCATGCCAATGGCCAACGTCCTTTCCGTGGAATCATATCTGGCAACCTCATTCCTGAGATGATTCGTGTTTCATGTTTCATCCCCGAATCGCTTCGCATTTCCATTGCTCCAGCAAACGATACATCGAAGCTTCATACTTGGATATTTGTATAAAAACAAATTCTAATTTTAACAACAAAACAGCGACAGTTAATTCTGTCGCTGTTTTTACTTTCGTTAGTACCATTACTAAGTTGTAATTCCTCTTAATCTCTTAGTTGGATCAAGTATTTTCTTTCTTAAACGAATGTTTTCTGGTGTAATTTCAACTAGTTCATCATCAGCTATAAATTCTAATGATTGTTCTAGAGAAAGTACTTTGTGTGGTGTTAATTT
>JAFVPI010000104.1 GCA_017505405.1 Mogibacterium sp. | reverse complement strand
ACCAGGTTTCTCAGCATGGATTTTCTGTGTGCAGAATTTCTGCCCAGCTTCTTATAACCTTTCATTGATGGCTCCTTTCAAATTACTCTTCTTCGCTCGGCTTGAGTGAAAGCCCCAGCTCAGCGAGTTTGTTTTTAACTTCTACCAGCGACTTCATTCCGAGGTTTCTGACCTTCATCATATCTTCCTCAGTCTTCTGTGTGAGCTCCTCAACCGTGTTGATGGATGCTCTCTTGAGGCAGTTGAATGAACGAACGGACAGCTCCAGCTCTTCGATCGCCATGACGAGCGCCTTTTCCTTGCGGTCTTCGTCCTTCTCGATCATGAACTTCATGTCGCTGACTTCAGCACCAAGTCCGATGAACAGATCGAGGTGCTCCTGGATGATCTTGGCTCCGATCGAAACGCCTTCTTCAGGTGCGATCGAACCATCAGTCCATATTTCCAGTACGAGTCTGTCATAGTCTGTTTTCTGACCGACTCTTGTGTTTTCAACCGTAAAGTTGACCTTTATAACCGGTGTGAAGATCGAGTCAACAGGGATCACTGCGATCGGTGTCTCAGGAGTCTTGTTCTCTTCTGCAGGAACATAGCCCTTGCCTGTTGCGATGTTCATCTCCATTACCAGTGTGGCATTGTCTGCCAGTGTGGCAATGTGGAGGTCTGGATTGTAGATCTCAGTATCTGAATCTACGAGGATGTCTCTGGCCGTGACTTCGCACGGACCAACGGCATTGATGATCGCTCTTCTGTCGTCATCTCCGTCGACCCTTACTGCCAGTCTCTTAAGGTTAAGGATGATCTCTGTAACATCTTCCTTGACACCCGGAATAGTCGAGAACTCGTGGAGAATCCCGTCGATCTTTACGCTTGTGATTGCTGCGCCCGGAAGGGAACTAAGCAGAACTCTTCTCATGCAGTTGCCGAGAGTTGTGCCGTATCCTCTCTCAAGAGGTTCGATCACGAATTTGCCATAACGACCGTTTTCATCAACTTCTTTGGTAATAGTTGGTTTTATAATCTCGATCATAGTCTTCCCCCCTGGATATTCAATTATTACGACTGCTATTCGCCGGATCGTCCGGCTTCAAGCTACTATCTTGAATAGAACTCTACGATGTAGTGCTCTTCGATAGGAAGGTCAACGTCCGCTCTCTCTGGAGATCTGACAATCTTTCCTTCGAACTTATCAAGATCAAGGTCGATCCAGGCAGGTGTGGTGATGATCATTTCCTTAAGTTCGTTGAACTTAGGGGATGACTGTGACTTAGCCTTAACGGATACGACGTCACCAGCCTTGAGCTCCATTGAAGGGATGTCTGCCTTCTTGCCGTTTACCAGGAAGTGACCGTGGTTGACAAGCTGACGGGCTTCTCTTCTTGTTGCTGCGAATCCCATTCTGAATACAACATTGTCCAGTCTGCTCTCGAGCATGATGAGGAGGTTCTCACCGGCTCCGCCTTTTCTCTTCGAAGCCTTGTCGAAAAGGTTGCGGAACTGAGTCTCGCTGAGTCCGTAAGTGAATCTTACTTTCTGCTTCTCATTCAGCTGGATACCGTATTCGCTCTTTTTACGGCGTCTTACAGCGCCATGTCTTTTGGATTTTTTATTAACACCCAGGTACTGTGGCTCGATACCAAGAGCTCTTGCTCTCTTCAGTACAGGTCCTCTATCTCTTGACATATATAATGCTCCTCCTTCCCGATTAGACTCTTCTCTTCTTAGGCGGTCTGCAACCATTGTGAGGAATCGGTGTGATGTCCTTGATCATGGTTACCTTGAGTCCTGCAGTCTCAAGTGCTCTGACTGCGGAATCTCTGCCCGAGCCAGGTCCCTTTACGTAGACTTCTACTGTTTTGAGACCGTGTTCCATAGCCGCCTTTGCTGCAACTGTAGCTGCCTCTGCTGCTGCGAACGGAGTGCTCTTACGGGAGCCTCTGAATCCGTTTGAACCAGCGCTGGACCAGCTGAGTGCATTTCCGTCCATGTCGGTCAGTGTGATCAGCGTATTGTTGAAGGTGGACTGGATATGAGCCTGGCCACGTTCAACGTTCTTACGTTCTCTCTTCTTTTTACGTACTGTCTTCTTAACAGCTGCCATAACTTATACCTCCTTCCCCTTATCTCTTCTTTCCGGCAAGACGCTTCGGGCCCTTGCGTGTCCTTGCGTTTGTCTTTGTCTTCTGACCCCTTACAGGGAGTCCTCTTCTGTGTCTGATACCTCTGTAAGATCCGATCTCCATGAGTCTCTTGATGTTGAGCGAAACCTCTCTTCTGAGGTCACCTTCTACCATGTAGTCAGCATCGATGACTTTTCTGATCTTACCGGCGTCTTCTTCGGTCAGATCTCTGACTCTGATGTCAGGATCAACTCCCGCCTTAGCGAGAATCTCTCTGGATGTTGCGAGACCGATTCCATAGATGTATGTCAGACCGTATTCGATCCTCTTATCTCTTGGCAGGTCTACTCCGGCAATTCTTGCCATGTTTTTTCCTCCTTTCCCATCTTCCGTCACCTTTTCCGGGGGTGATATAGACGGGTGTTCCAAGTTTTTTAAAGCGTTTTCATCCGGAATCCCGGTTTTTCCGGCGCTTAATAACAATATCCGTCAGCGTGCGAATACCCAAGGCACAATACTTCCTTGGGTTTCACGCGAACGCTTTATAATAACATTTTTAAGATGTTTTTTATTGTTCTTTTTTCTGTACGAATCTCCCAATCCCGTCACATAATATATGTGATGCGAGCGTTTCTCGAAGATCTTAGCAGATCTGAGAGAGGCGAGCAGAACATATATTATGTACCGATTAGCCCTGACGCTGTTTGTGTTTAGGGTTTTCGCAAATAACCATTACGCGACCGTGTCTCTTGATGATCTTGCACTTGTCGCACATTGGCTTTACAGATGCTCTTACTTTCATTTCATTATCCTCCAAATTGGCTATTATATCGAAGGGGCTCAGCCCCCGGAGATCAGGCATTTCTTCATAACAGCACCGCCGTTATGATCCAAGAAATGTCTATTTCTCACGCCACGTAATTCTTCCGCGAGTCAGATCATAAGGCGACAGTTCGACCTTAACTCTGTCACCCGGCAGAATACGAATGTAGTTCATTCTGATCTTACCGGAGATATGAGCGAGTATTTCGAAGTCGTTATCCAGCCTCACCTTGAACATTGCGTTCGGCTGCGCATCGATAACGGTGCCCATTGCCTCTATAGTGTTGCTTTTTGCCATTACGTCCCTCCTATTGCAGAGTTAAGATCTCAGGTTCTCCGTCGGTGACCAGGATAGTGTTTTCATAGTGCGCGGATTTTCTTCCGTCAACCATCACTACTGTCCAGTCATTTCCAAGCACCCTTACTTCGTAGCTGCCGAGGGCTATCATTGGCTCGATAGCGAGAGTCATTCCTCTTTCGATCCTTGCGCCCTTGCCCGGCTTTCCGTAGTTAGGGATGTATGGGTCTTCGTGGAGCTTGGTACCGGTTCCGTGACCGGTATAATCCCTTATTACGCCCATTCCGAAGCTTTCGGCATACTTCTGAACTGCATGCCCGATGTCTCCGATCCTGTAGCCTTCCATGGCATACTTGATGCCTTCGAAGAAGCTCTGTCTGGTGACATCTATAAGTTTCTGATCTTCAGCGCTTATCGTACCTACCGGATATGTGCGCGCTGCATCGCTGTTGTAGCCTTTGCATGTGGCGCCTACATCCACGCTTACGATATCGCCTTCCTTTAATATCCTTGCTGCGTTTGGTATGCCATGGATCACTTCTTCATTGACAGACACGCAGGCTGCGGCGGGGAACCCGCCATAGCCTTTGAATGTCGGTGTCATGCCATATCCGGTGATCCTTTTCTCAACAAAGTCATTGACATCCTTTGTTGAGATGCCCGGTCTGACGAAATCTGCAAGATCATGAAGCAGTTCTGCTGTGACCTTGCAAGGTTCTCTCATGAGTTCGATCTCGCGTTTAGACTTGATGATTATCATGTCCTGATTACTCTCCGATCTCCGCAACTATTTCTGCGAATACCTCTGCAGGATCCTTCTCTGCGTTGAAGTTCCTGAGAGTTCCTGCTTTCTGGTAGTATTCGATCAGAGGAGCTGTTGACTCTTCGTAAACTTCGATCCTCTTTTCAGCAGTCTCTCTTGTGTCATCCTTGCGCTGCTCGAGCTCGCCGCCGCACTTGTCACAAACTCCCTCGACCTTTGGCGGGAAGTTCTTGATGTGATAGCTTGCGCCGCATGCCTTGCACAGTCTTCTGCCGGTGAGTCTCTCCATGAGAGTCTCATAACCGACTTCGAAGTTGATGACGGCATCGAGTTTCTGTCCGTTCTTCTCGAGCATCTTGTCAAAAGCCTCAGCCTGAGCGATCGTTCTCGGGAATCCGTCAAGCAGATATCCGTTCGCGCAGTCGTCCTGCAGCAGCCTGTCGGCTACGAGGTCGACTACCAGCTCGTCAGGTACGAGCCTTCCGGAGTTAGTATACTCCTGAGCTTTCTTTCCGAGCTCGGTTCCTTCCTTGATGTTCTTGCGGAAGATGTCTCCGGTAGAAATCTGAGGAATACCGTACTTCTCTACTAATCTTACTGCCTGGGTGCCTTTGCCTGCACCCGGAGGTCCCAGTAATACTGCTCTCATATCTTCCTCCTATAATTACATAATTACTTAAGGAATCCCTGATAATTTCTCATCAGCATCTGATTCTCGAGCTGCTGTACTATGTCGAGCGCAACTCCTACCATGATCAGCAGTGATGTTCCTCCGAAGCTGAAGTTGAACGGTGTGAACACGCTTACGATCGTAGGGATAGTTGCGACTGCCGCCAGGAAGAGTCCTCCTGCGAAGCACAGTCTGCTCATTATCTTAGACAGATATTCTACGGTGGCAACTCCCGGTCTGATGCCAGGAATGAATCCTCCGTTCTGTCTCATGTTATCGGCTACATCTGTAGGGTTGAACATGATTGCCGTGTAGAAATATGTGAAGAACATTGTAAGCAGAATGTTCAGTGCAGCATATACCCACACGCCCGGGTTACCCGAAGGCGACAGATACTTCGTAACGAAATCCGTGAATCCGGAGTTCGGGAAGAAGTATGTGATCGTCAGCGGGAACTGAAGCAGCGAGATCGAGAAGATGATAGGGATAACGCCTGCCGCATTCACCTTCATAGGAATGTGAGTCGACTGGCCTCCGTACATCTTTCTTCCGACTACGCGCTTCGCGTACTGTACCGGAATCTTTCTTACACCCTCCTGCATCTCAATGATGACCATTGTGATCAGTACTGCTGCTATCAAGAGTACTATGACAGCAACCACAGATACTGCTCCGTCCCTTACCTGGGTTATAACGCCTCTTACAGCGGACGGAAGTCTGGCAACGATACCTCCGAAGATCAACATCGAGATACCGTTTCCGATTCCATACTCGTTGATCTGCTCACCGAGCCACATCAGGAATGCGGTTCCGGCGGTCAGAACAATGACGATGGTTATAATGTTGAATGCGCTCGCGTCTACGATCGCTCTTCTGAAGAGACCGACCGTAAGACCTATCGCCTGGATAAGTCCGAGCACTACAGTCATATACCTCGTGATCGTGGCCATTTTCTTACGGCCTTCCGTTCCTTCCTTGGCGAGACGCTCAAAGTACGGGAACGCGATCGTCAGCAGCTGAACTATGATCGATGCAGTAATGTATGGGGTGATACTCAGAGCAAATATTGTAAAGTTGCTGAATGCACCACCCGAGAACAGGTCGAAGAGATCGAGAAGTCCCGTCTCTCCCGAAAACATTTGCGCAAGATACTCTCTGTCGATACCCGGAACCGGAATGTTGGATCCGATTCTGTATACCAGCAGCATCAGAAGTGTGAAGATTATCTTGGATCTAATCTCCGGAATTTTCCATGCCTTAGAGAATGTCTTCACAAGTTCCATCAGATGACCTCTGCCTTTCCGCCTGCCTTTTCGATCTTTTCGACAGCGCTCTTGCTGAACTTCTCAGCCTTGACTGTGAGCTTTTTGCTAAGCTCGCCGTTTCCGAGGACCTTGAGTCCGTCGAGAGCCTTGCCTACGAGGCCGCACTCGAGCAGAGCTGCGAGATCTACTACTGCTCCGTCTTCGAATCTGTTGAGATCCTTAACGTTGACTTCGGCATATTCCTTAGCCCATTTGTTGTTGAAGCCTCTCTTAGGGAGTCTTCTGTAGAGTGGCATCTGGCCACCCTCGAAGCCGAGTCTGACTCCGCCGCCGCTTCTGGAGTTCTGACCGTTCATACCTCTGCCGGCAGTTGTTCCCTGTCCGGTACCCTGGCCGCGGCCGATTCTCTTAGGAGCCTTTGTGGAGCCTTCCGGCTTTTTAAGTTCATGAATTCTCATGGCCTTTGCCCTCCTTACAGTTCTTCTACTTTCAGCAGGTGGGAGACCTTGTTGATCGCGCCTCTTGTTGCAGGGGAATCTTCAAGCTCTACAGAGTGATTGAGCTTCCTCAGTCCGAGTGCCTCAACTGTCTTCTTCTGCCTAGGCTGACAAGCGATAGGGCTCTTGACCAGTGTGATTCTCAGTTTTGCCATTTCCCTTGCCTCCTATCCGATGATTTCTTCCGGTGTCTTACCACGGCGCTTAGCAACTTCCTCAACGGTTGTCAGGTTCTTAAGACCTTCCATGGTTGCTCTGGCCATGTTGCCGGTATTGCTTGTTCCGAGCGACTTAGCTCTAACGTCCTTGATTCCTGCTGCTTCGAGCACTGTACGTACGGATGAACCCGCGATAACGCCTGTACCCTTTGCGGAAGGCATGATGAGGACCTTGCCCGCTCCGAACTCACCAACAGTCTCATGAGGAACTGTAGTTCCTACTGTCGGTACATAGATCATTTTCTTCTTAGCATCTTCTGTAGCTTTTCTTACAGCTTCAGGGATCTCGATAGCTTTGCCGAGACCCATGCCTACGTGGCCTTCGCCGTCGCCGACAACTACTGTGACGGAGAATCTCATGTTTCTTCCGCCCTTAACTGTCTTGGCAACACGTCTGATGTCCACGATCTCTTCCGTAAGCTCCAGCTTGGATGCGTCTACCTTAGTCTGCATTTACGTATCCTCCCTTAGAAATCCAATCCGGCTTCACGTGCAGCATCAGCGAGTTCCTTGACTCTGCCGTGGAAGAGATATCCGCCTCTGTCGAAGCATACTTCCTTGATGCCCTTTTCTGTAGCCTTTTCTGCGATAGCTTTGCCGACCTTAGCAGCAGCTTCCTTGTTGCCGCCGTAGCCGATCTCTTTCTTGAGATCCTTGTCGAGCGATGAAGCGCTGACAAGAGTCTTGCCGTTAACATCATCGATGATCTGCACCGAGATGTTGGCGTTCGATCTGAACACGCACATTCTAGGCTTCTCAGGAGTTCCGAAAACGTGCTTGCGGACTCTTGCATGTCTCTTAAGTCTTCTGTCATTTCTGCTTTTATCTGCCATTTTCTTTCCTCCTTTCCTATGCTGCTCCGCTCTTGCCTTCCTTCTTGTGGACGACTTCTCCTGCGTAGAGGATTCCCTTGCCCTTATAAGGTTCAGGCTCTCTCCATGCTCTGATGTTTGCTGCGTAGTTGCCTACGAGCGCCTTGTCGATTCCCTTGATAACGATGGTGTTAGCATCCGGAGTCTCTGTGGTGATACCTTCTGGATCTTCGAGCTCGATCGGGTGCGAATATCCGAGCTTCAAGACAAGCTTCTTGCCCTGCTTTGCTGCGGAGTATCCAACTCCTACGATCTGCAGCTTCTTCTCAAATCCCTGTGTAACTCCCGTGACCATGTTGTCGATGAGAGTTCTTGCCAGACCGTGCTGCGATCTGTTTTCTCTGCTGTCGTCAGCTCTCTCAACCTTGAGAGTTCCGTCTTCTACCGAGACCTTCATGCCGCTTCCGACCTTAGCGGAGAGCTCGCCCTTAGGTCCCTTGACCTTAACGACGTTTCCATCTTCTACCGTTACTTCTACGCCGGCAGGGATGGTGATTGGCTTAATACCGATTCTTGACATTGTGTCTACCTCCTACCAAACGTAACAAATAACTTCGCCGCCTACTCCGAGCTTGCGAGCTTCCTTATCGGTAATGATACCCTTGGAAGTGGACAGAATAGCGATTCCGAGTCCTCCGAGGACCTTCGGAACTCTGTCAGCCTTTGCATAGACTCTGAGTCCTGGCTTTGAGATCTTCTTGATTCCGATGATCGTCTTCTCACGGCCCGGGCCGTACTTGAGATCGATCTTGATTGTACCCTGAGCATTGTCAGAAACAACTTCATAGCCACTGATGAATCCCTCTTTGAGGAGAATCTCCGCGATTGCCTTCTTCATCTTCGAAGCCGGAACATCTACGGATGGGTGACCTGCAGTGTTTGCATTCCTGATTCTGGTCAGCATATCTGCGATTGGGTCTGTCATTGACATAACAGTTAGTTCTCCTTTCTTAACGTGGTTCCCCGCACTTTCTTCCTTTTATATATATGCATATGCGGGGCCTGCGAAAATAATAGCTTTTGATTTACCAGCTTGCCTTCTTGACACCAGGGATCTCACCCTTGTACGCAAGCTCTCTGAAGCAGATACGGCAAATGCCATACTTCTTGAGTACGGAGTGCGGTCTTCCGCAAACCTTACATCTTGTATAAGCCCTTGTTGAGTACTTAGGCTTTCTTGTCTGCTTAACCTTCAGTGAAGTCTTTGCCATGTTCTCCTCCTATACTAATTAACGCTTTTCTCAAACGGCATTCCCAGGAGCTCGAGCAGAGCCTGAGCTTCCTCGTCAGTCTTCGCTGTTGTTGTGAAGACGATGTTCATGCCCTTGATGGTGTCAACGTCATCGTACACGATCTCAGGGAAGATCAGCTGCTCCTTGAGACCCATGGAGTAATTTCCTCTGCCGTCAAACGAGTTTCTGGAGAGACCCTTGAAGTCTCTTACTCTTGGAAGAGAGATGTTGAACAGCTTGTCGGCAAATGTGTACATTCTGTCGCCTCTCAGGGTGACCTTTGCTCCGACCGGCATTCCTTCTCTGACCTTGAAGTTAGCGATGGACTTTCTTGCCTTTGTGACTACAGGTCTCTGACCCGAGATGAGAGCGATTTCCTTAACAGCGCTCTCGAGCACCTTTGCGTTGTCCTTTGCCTCGCTGAGTCCCATGTTGATGGTGATCTTAGTCAGTTTAGGAACTTCCATAGGGTTGGAGTAGCCGAATCTGTCCTGCATGGCTTTGAAAACTTCGTTTTTATACTTGTTCTTAAGTCTGATTTCCACGATTGCTCCTCCTTTCCTAGTCGATTGTCTTTCCAGTCTTCTTCGAGACTCTTACTTTCTTTCCATCCTCGATCTTGTGACCGATTCTTGTGGCTGCCTTAGCTTCCTTGTCATAGAACATGACGTTGGATGCATCGATAGGGCCTTCCATGTGCTTGATCTCGGATCCGGATGTTCTGGTTGCCTTAGCGTGCTTTGTCTGCATGTTTACGCCTTCGACTACCACTTTGTTTTTCTTAGGGATCGTTCTGAGGACCTGGCCTGTCTTGCCCTTGTCCTTACCAGCGATCACTACTACCATATCGTCTTTCTTGATCTGCATCACTCGCACCTCCTACAGTACTTCCGGTGCCAATGACACGATCTTCATGAAACCGCAGTCTCTCAGTTCTCTTGCGACAGGTCCGAAGATACGTGTACCTACAGGTGTCTTGTCGTTCTTGTCCTTGATGATGACTGCCGCGTTCTGATCGAACTTGACGTACGAACCGTCAGTTCTTCTTGTGCCGCGCTTGGTCCTTACAACTACTGCCTTGACTACATCGCCCTTCTTTACGGCTCCGCCCGGAGTAGCATCCTTAACAGTGCATACGATGATGTCACCGATGTTTGCATACTTACGGCCTGTGCCTCCGAGAACTCTGATGCAGAGCAGCTCTTTAGCTCCGGAATTGTCGGCAACTCTTAGTCTACTTTCTGTCTGTATCATAATCCGCTGCCTCCTTACTTAGCTTTCTCAACGATCTTGACAAGTCTCCATCTCTTGTCCTTGGACAGAGGTCTTGTCTCCATGATCAGAACTTTATCGCCGATACCGCAGATGTTCTCTTCGTCGTGAGCCTTGAACTTAACTGTTCTCTTGACTCCCTTTCCGTAGAGAGGGTGTCTGACGATCTCTTCTGTAGCGACTACGATAGTCTTGTCCATCTTATCGCTTGTTACGATTCCGACTCTCGTCTTTCTTCTATTTCTTTCCATTTGTCAGAACTCCTCCTTTCTACGCGTTTCTGCCCTGCTCGACCTCTCTCATGATGGTCTTTACTCTGGCGATGTCTCTTCTAACTTCTCTCATTCTTACAGGATTCTCAAGCTGTCCTGTAACGTGCTGGAATCTCAGGTTGAAGAGCTCCTGCTTCATTCTTTCGAGTTCGGCAGTTCTTTCCTGATCTGTCATCTTTCTGATTTTATTCAGGTCCATTACTGCGCTCCTCCTTCCTGACCTTTAACGACGAATTTGCACTTGATCGGCAGCTTGTGAGCAGCCAGTCTCATGGCCTCTCTTGCCTGCTCTTCAGATACTCCGTCGATTTCGAACATAACTCTGCCCGGCTTTACTACAGCTACCCAGTACTCAGGAGCTCCCTTTCCGGATCCCATACGTACTCCGATAGGCTTCTTACTTACCGGCTTATGCGGGAAGATCTTGATGTAAACCTTACCGCCTCTTTTGATGGATCTTGTCATTGCTACACGGGCAGCCTCGATCTGATTGGAATCGATCCAGCCACGTCCGTCAGCCATGAGTCCATATGAACCGTATGCTACAGCATTGCCCTTTGTTGCAATGCCCTTCATTCTGCCACGGTGCTGTTTTCTACGCTTAACACGTTTTGGCATTAACATGGCGAGTTTCTCCTTTCCTTAATACTATGCTTCTGTCTCCTGTGCTGCTTCTGCCTGTGGCTCAGCTGCCGGAGCAGGAGCCGCCTTAGGTGCCTTGCGAACTCTTGTAGTTGCAGGCTTTACCTCTGGCTTTGCTTCACGGCCGTCAAATCTTCTTCCGTCTCTTCTGCCTTCGCGACCGGCAGCTCTTCTGTCCTTACGGTCATTGCGTCTGCCCTTCTTGTCTTTTCTCTCTTCGGCTTTTGGTACGGAATCCTTGAGGCCCTTGTCGAGAATCTCGCCGTGGTTGATCCAGACCTTTACGCCGATCTTGCCGTAAGTCGTGTCAGCCTCAGCGAATCCATAATCGATATCCGCTCTCAGTGTGTGCAGAGGCACGTTTCCTTCACTGTACTTTTCGCTTCTTGCGATCTCGGCACCGCCGAGTCTGCCGGAGCAGACGATCTTGATGCCCTTTGCGCCGGCCTTCATTGTACGGCCGATAGGCTGCTTCATAGCTCTTCTGAACGAAGTTCTTCTCTCGAGAGACTGAGCTACGCTCTCAGCTGTGAGCTGTGCGTCGAGTTCTGTTCTTCTGACTTCCTCGATGCTGACGTCTACCTTCTTGCCTGTCATCTTAACGAGTGCCTTCTTGAACTCGTCGATTCCTTCGCCGGATCTTCCGATTACCATACCAGGTCTTGCGCACATAACGATGACCTTGACTTCGTCAGCGCCCTTACGCTCGATGACTGTGTTGGATACGCCTGCGTTGTACAGTTTCTTCTTTACGAATGCTCTGATCTGATTGTCTTCTACCAGGAGATCCGCGAAGTTTGTCTTGTCAGCATACCACTTGGAGCTCCAGTCCTTGTTGACGCCAACACGCATTCCATGTGGATTAACTTTCTGTCCCATTAGCGAACCTCCTCCTTCTCAGCTTCTTTTACCGCTTTTACAGGTGCTTCCTTTTCCTTAAGAGTAACGTAGATGTTGCTTGTTCTCTTGAGGATCATTCCCGCTCTTCCCTGCGCGCCCGGTCTCCAGCGCTTCATTGTCGGGCCCTGATTTGCGTTGATCTCTGCTACGTAGAGTTCATCAGGGTTCATGTCGTGATTGTTCTCAGCATTTGCTGCTGCGGACTTTACAACCTTCTCGATAAGTTCAGATCCCTTGCCAGGAGTGAACTTGAGGATCGTAAGTGCTTCATTCAGGTCCTTACCTCTTACCAGATCAGCAACAGGTTTGAGCTTGCTTGAAGACATTCTTACATACTTGGCTACTGCTTTAGCTTCCATAGTATAGCTTCTCCTTTCTGTTACTTACTGTCTTAGAGCTTTCTGTCACCGGAGTGACCCTTGAATGTTCTGGTCGGAGCAAACTCGCCGAGCTTGTGTCCAACCATATCCTCAGTGATGTATACAGGCACATGCTTGCGTCCGTCATGAACTGCGATCGTGTGTCCGATCATCTGAGGGAAAATAGTCGATGATCTTGACCATGTCTTGAGTACGGTCTTTTCATTGGCTGCGTTCAGAGCTTCTACTCTTTCAAGAAGCTTCTTATTTACGAACGGGCCTTTCTTAAGCGATCTTCCCATTAATTTGCTCCTCTCTACTTGCCGTTTCTTCTTCTAACGATGTACTTGTTAGAGTCTTTGTTCTTCTTACGTGTCTTGTAACCGAGTGTCGGCTTGCCCCATGGAGTGACAGGACCCTTACGTCCGATCGGAGCTCTTCCTTCACCACCGCCGTGTGGGTGATCGTTAGGGTTCATAACAGAACCTCTTACGGTAGGTCTCCAACCCATGTGTCTCTTGCGGCCTGCTTTACCGATCTGGATGTTGCCGTGATCGATGTTGCCGACTTCGCCTACTGTGGCTCTGCAGTCCATCCTGACCATTCTTACTTCGCCGGAAGGAAGTCTTACCTGTGCGTAATCTCCTTCTTTAGCCATCAGCTGAGCACCGTTGCCGGCTGCTCTTACCAGCTGTCCGCCCTTGCCCGGCTTGAGCTCGATGTTGTGGATGATCGTGCCGAGAGGAATGTTTGCGATCGGAAGTGCGTTGCCCGGCTTGATATCTGCGTTCGGACCGGATTCAACTACGTCTCCGACTTTCAGCTTGTTAGGAGCGATGATGTAGCTCTTAACGCCGTCTGCGTAAACGATGAGCGCGATGTTAGCTGTTCTGTTAGGATCGTACTCGATCGACTTTACTGTTGCAGGAATGTCGTCCTTCTGTCTCTTGAAGTCGATGATCCTGTATTTAGGTCTGTATCCGCCGCCTCTGTGTCTGACGGTGATCTTGCCTCTTACGTTTCTTCCCGAGTGCTTCTTAAGGGTGACGGTAAGAGACTTTTCCGGCTTGTCGGTTGTGATCTCCTCGAATGTGGAGACTGTCATGCCTCTCAGGCCCGGAGTCGTTGGTTTATATTTTCTGATTCCCATTTCCTACTGCCTCCTTAATTACATGTCTGAGAAGAGCTCGATTTCCTTGCTGTCAGGAGTGAGCGTTACGATTGCCTTCTTGTACGACGAAGTCGTTCCGAAGTTTCTTCCCAGTCTCTTTCTCTTGCCGCTTACGTTCAGGATGTTGACCTTGGCTACGTCTACGCCGAAGATCTCCTCGATAGCCTTGCGGACCTCAGTCTTGTTTGCGTCTGCAGCTACCTTGAACGCGTATTTCTTCTCAGCTGCCATATCCATGCTGTTTTCAGTAATGATAGGTCTGAGGACTACATCGTATCCGGTCTTCATTATGCGTATACCTCCTCGATCTTCTTGGCTGCTGCCTGTGTGAGCACGAGTGTGTAGTGATTTACGATCTCATATACGTTCATTGTGCTTACCAGTGCTGTTCTGACGCCAGGGATGTTGTGAGCGGATCTGACTACGTTGTCGTCCTTCTCGTCCATGACGATCAGTGCCTTCTTGTCTGCCTTGATGTTGGCGAGAACCTTTACCATTTCCTTGGTCTTAGGCTCTGTGAACTTGAACTCGTCTACTACGATCAGCTCATTGCCGGCAACCTTTGCGGAGAGAGCCGACTTGAGAGCGAGTCTCTTGAGCTTCTTGTTGAGTGAGTATCTGTAGCTTCTTGGCTTTGGTGCGAATACCACTCCGCCGCCGACCTGTGACGGGTCTGTCGAGCTTCCCTGTCTGTGGCGTCCTGTTCCCTTCTGTCTGAAAGGCTTGCGTCCGCCTCCTCTGACCTCTGCTCTTGTCTTTGCGGACTGGGTTCCCTGTCTCTGGTTTGCCAGATAATTCTTGACTACGGCCTGAACTGCGAATTCATTAGGCTCGATTCCGAAGATCTCGTCGGAAAGAGTGATGTCTCCAACCTTCTTGCCTTCAACGTTTACTACGTCTACTTTTGCCATTTTCAGTTCCTCCTTTCCGCTTATTTATCCTGACCCTTGACCGCCGGTCTGATCTTCAGGAGTCCGCCCTTCCTTCCCGGAACAGCGCCCTTGATCATCATGATGTTGCGATCATCGAGTTTCTTTACAAGTACTACGTTCTGAACTGTGACTTTGTCTCTTCCCATTCTTCCAGGTGCCTTGTTGCCCTTGAAGACTCTTGAAGGATAAGTACCAGCTGCGAGAGCTCCTGCGAGTCTCTTGTGCTTCGAACCGTGAGTCATAGGTCCTCTGCGGTGGCCGTGTCTCTTGATGTTACCCTGTGTTCCTTTACCCTTGGAAGTTCCGGTAACGTCGAGCTTCATGCCTTCTTCGAAATCCGCTACTGTAATGACCTGACCTACTTCGTAAGCTTCTCCCTCACCCGGCTTGAACTCGGCGAGGTGCTTCTTTGTGTCAACTCCTGCCTTCGCGAAGTGTCCTGCGATCGGCTTGTTGACTCTCTGCGGCTTCTGATCTTCATAGCCCACCTGGACTGCATCATAGCCGTCTTTCTCGACAGTCTTGATCTGAACGACTGTCTCCGGGCCTGCCTCAACGACAGTGACCGGGATGACTGTTCCGTCTTCTGCGAAGATCTGTGTCATGCCGATCTTCTTTCCCAGCAATGTTTTCATATTTTGATTCCTCCTGTTCTTACAGCGGATCACTCCGGTTTGGCTCATCCGGTGCTTGGGGCCGGCGTCCCTCTCGTGTGATCTTACTAATACTTGGATTAGAGCTTGACGTAGATATCTACACCTGCAGGTGCGTCGAGCTTCTGAAGAGCCTCAACAGTCTTGTTTGTTGCGTTTGTTACGTCGATGAGTCTCTTGTGTGTTCTCTGCTCAAACTGCTCTCTGCTGTCTTTGTACTTATGGACCGCTCTGATGATCGTAACGACTTCCTTCTCTGTCGGCAGCGGAATAGGTCCGCTTACATCAGCGCCTGTCTTCTTGACTGTATCAACGATCTTTGCTGCATACTTGTCGAGAAGAGCATGGTCATAAGCTTTCATTCTGATCCTGATTTTCTGTAGTTCGCTCATTGCTTTCCTCCTGTTATTTGTTCGTACTAATTGTCGCTATGCTTGTACAGGACCCCGCTTTTCTGTCTTCGCGGTGTTGCCCGGCGTCTCATGCAACTCTTATGATTTGCCTGCAACCCTTGAAACAACAGCGTTTTGCTGTCCCAGTCCCTTTTGCTGAGGTGCCTTACACTCTTTCGCGCGTTTCCTATCGGTTGGCACACAACAAAAAAGCGAAACCCTTCGCCCCCATCGTGTGAGGACTTCTCGGCAGAAATTATCCGCTAGCACGGTAACTTCCTGCTTCTTCGCGTTTAACAAGCCTTTGAATTATATACATACTGCATATGGAATGCAAGAGATTTTTTAAAACTTTTTTGCGTATTTTTGGCAGTCCAAAAGGCTTCAAAACCTTGAAATTTGGGGACTTTTATAGCGGGGCACCTAACACTGTGTTCCGCGTTTCCAATACCACCACAGTTTGTGCTGTCAGGCCCGCTTGCACCACTATATATAGATAGCCTTTCCCCTTTACAGATTATTATTTGTCATGAAGCTCCTTCTGTTTTTACTCCCTGAAAGGAAATTTTTCATTTTTTCTACATGAAGTGGCCTTTTTCCGGCATCCATGCAGAACATTTTGTGGAACTCCTCCGGGAAATGTGCCGCTTATAGACAAATGTGGATTATTTATTCCCTAACATGAATACTCTTACAGTCAAACCGTCAGGTTTTGATCACAGAAAAAGAAGAGACTGCTCATTAGCGGTCTCTTCTGTAATTTTGGTTCTGCCCTCGGAAAATTGTTCCTTCTGCAGAATTTCTGTCTTTGTCTGCATTAGCCCGGTGGCCACGTCATTGTGCGTTTGCCGAGAATGTGGATATGCAGATGCTTTACAGTCTGCTGGCCATCCTCGCCCGTGTTGATCACGCAGCGGTATCCGTTATCCAGGCCCTCCTGCGCGCAGACCTCTTTGATCTTGAGCATCATGTGAGCCATAAGCTCAGCATGATCTGCTGTAAGGTCGTCGAGCGATGCCACGTGGATCTTCGGCACCATCAGCATGTGTACAGGCGCCTGCGGAGCCGCGTCGCGGAACACCGCAATAAGGTCATCCTGGTAAACCATGTCGGTCGGGATGTCGCCGTTAGCGAGTTTGCAGAAAATGCAGTCATCCATGTCTGCCAACCTCCTTTTGAGTTTTACGTATATGCGCTGTGTTGACGCTTTAATTCTATTATTCATCGATTCAATTTGCAAGGCGCGCAATGGCACCGTCCCTGAATACATCTGCTGTTACTGCATCCACGAACTCCCCGGCCTTCAGCTTCCCTTCCGGGTCGTGTATATAGACCTTTATGTAGTTTCCGGTATATCCGGTCGCGTGATCATCAACAGATTCCTCGATCAGCACCCTATGGACAGAACCCCGGTTGGCCCTTATGAAAGCATCCGCAGTTTCGCTGCCCAGGCTCTCAAGAACAGCCGCCCTCTCTTTCTTGACGCTCTCCGGAACGGCATCCTTCATGGCCGCGCCTGCAGTACCCCTTCTTGGGGAGTACCGGAATACGTGAGTCCTCCCGAAACCCGTCTGTCTTACAATGTCCAGGCTGTCGTTGAAATCCTCCTGCGTCTCGCCCGGGAATCCCACTATTATGTCTGTCGTAATACCGAACAGCGGATCATAATCGCGGATCGCTCTGACTATGTCGAGATACTCTTCGCGGCTGTAATGCCTGTTCATCGATCTGAGCACGCTGCTGCTGCCGCTCTGGACCGAAAGGTGAAGATGATGGCAGAGTCTTCTGTGCCTGATGATCTCCTCGACATTGTCCTTGTCAACGACTGTCGGCTCAAGAGAACTCAGTCTGATTCGGAAATCTTCCCCTTCAGGGCATTCCATATCATCTATCGCTGTCAGCAGTTCGGAAAGACTGCAGTCCGCTCCGTCCTCCGTACCATAAAGCGCGGTATTGATGCCTGTGAGCACGATCTCCCTGAAGCCGTTTCCGAGCATTCCTCTGAGTTCTTCGATGATCTCGTCCTTCGGCCTGCTTCTCACCGGACCTCTGGCATACGGTATGAGGCAATATGAGCAGAATCTGTCGCATCCGTCCTGGATCTTCAGATATGCCCGGATCATGCCCTCGCCCGCAGAGGTGACCTGTCCCATGTCTTCATAATCTGTAAGAGCCGACCGCGGAAGAACAAGAATATCGGCAGACTTCGGTTCTGCACAGGCTTCTTCCGCACCGGATCCGAGGCTATGCTCTTCAGCAGGCATTGCTTCTTCCTGAGCTTCCTGAAGCTTCCGCATAACGAGTCCGCATATCTCGGATTTGCGGCCGTTGCCCACAACGAGATCTACCTCCGGCATCTCTGCAACTTCTTCCGCCGCCACCTGAGCGTAGCAGCCGGTGACTGCGACTATCGCGTCCGGATTTACTCTTTTTACCCGCCGGATGAACTGCCTGGATTTCCTGTCGGCTATATTGGTAACGGTGCAGGTATTGATGATATACACATCCGCAAATTCCTCTTCACCGACCACTTCCGCACCACGGGAAACGAAGGCCTCTTTTATGGCCTCCGTCTCGTAGTGATTCACTTTGCAGCCCAGTGTGTGAAATGCGACCTTCATTGTGTATGTATAATTACGTGTTCAGTGTGCTCCGTTTAATGCTGTATTGTGATTGGAATCTATCCGGTATTAATTGAGTCTATCACTCCTTGCACATTTCGGTCAACATCGCAGGCTGCAGGTGCATTTATGGAATGGCCGGCCTGCGGGGCGGGGGTGCTTTCGCAGCCTGGCCAGTCTCTGTCGGGATCACGGCATGGCCGGCGCGGCCGCGGTCATGCATCTCTATCTCTGCCGGCCGCATTGATGCGCCTAGGCCGGCGCGGCCGCGGTCATCTGAGCAGCGCTTTCAGCCACGCAGGCAGCGGCTGCTTCGGGAACCTCCGCGGCCCTAGCTGCCGGGGCAGCTTCCAGGACCTCTTCCGGAATTCCGCCCTGCCCGGCAGCTGCCTCTGCGGCTTCGCCCGCAGAGGCGCCGGCCGTATCCTCATATGATCTGCCTCGCGGCGCTCCTGTCAGTTCCCCGAACGATCTTGCCGACGTATATTCACCGTCTGACCTGCTTCCCGGAAAGGTCAGACCATATCTTCTCGCAAGTATTTTCGTGAGCTTTTCAGCCTCATCTTCAAACAGAGTTACTCCCCTGGTCATCCTTTTGTGATCGGGATCCCACTCCCTGATATCTACTTTCCCCGGGCCGTCATTCCATGCGACAATGTTCACCTCTCTTGTCCAGCCGTTTTCCTTTCTGCTGAGCACGCCGATACGTTCCATCAGATCGAAACGGACCTGGTCGTTTCGCCCCTGAGAATTGTTTTGTCTGTAAGCCATTTTGTTCTCCTTCCTGATGAAGATCTCCTCTTTTAGGTTCCTATCGATCGCGCTTTCGATGTGTCCAAATACTATATTCTTTAAAATAAAAAGTCGAACCGGAAACGCCCTCGATCCGACATACAAAGCACTATTTCCGGTTCACCGCACTTTTTTAGTGTACCGGACCTCTCACAGCGGATTTTTTCATCATTATCCGGCCGGAGAATCATTTATTCGTTTGAACGTCCTGATAAGCACATAAGTTGTACAGAATGTATATTGCTTCATATTGCTTCCCTCGCCGGGAAGGCAGCCAGCAGCGTGTGTCCCCGCTGCTGTCGCGTGCAAGGGTCATCCGTGTCGCGCCGTCAAGGGCTGCCCGGCCGCCCGGTTATACCCTTTCGGCCGCCGGTGTGTGGTTATGGCGGCCATGTATCTGATTGGCGCCCAGCGTACTGTCCCTTGACTCTGCTCCCGCTCCGGTTAATGGTTTGCAGTTTGATAATGATGCGTCGGGTAGCGCCTGCTGCCTGATCTTGTATAGCACTCTTCCAAGTACTGGATTTGTCAAGGTTTGGAAATGCTCCAGTCTGCTTTCGGCACCAAACCTTGTATCGCACTTCTCAAAGCGACTGTTTTGTCAAAGTTTGGAAATGCTCCAGTCTGCTTTCAGCACCAAACCTTGTATCGCACCTTTCAAAAGGCCATATTTGTCAATGCTTTTTGAAATCCGCCTTGACAAATCAGCATCTAAAACGTCCCCGATACAAGGTTTGGTCTTTGAAATGCTATTTTAGCCGCCCATAAAATCATCAACCTTGACAAAGATCCATATAAACGGACAGATCTACAAGATTTTAACCATAGCCGCTCCCATTCGTTTGCTTTTTCTCGGGTTTGCCGGTCTCCTTCCTCCGCGGGCAGATTAGGCGGAGCGTCGCCGGGATATTGAAAGCGTTTGGCAACAGCGCAGATGTCTGCTTTTCGCTCCGTTTTTCTGCCCTTCTCTATACGAATCTTGTCAGATCCATCTACT
Source organism: Mogibacterium sp. (assembly GCA_017505405.1). Taxonomy (GTDB): domain Bacteria; phylum Bacillota; class Clostridia; order Peptostreptococcales; family Anaerovoracaceae; genus Crickella. Next base: position 3,452 of record JAFVPI010000104.1, on the reverse strand, counting down.
TCATCATGGATCTGCAAGATTGCAGGCAGCGGCAGGCCCTCCGCGTATACGTAAAAAGCGGCGCCCGCTTAAGGGTGCCGCTTTTGTTGCTTGTTCAGCTGTGTCTGATTATTCGATAACCTCAGTTACAACGCCGGAACCTACTGTTCTGCCGCCTTCTCTGATAGCGAATCTCAGTCCTTCTTCGATAGCGATCGGTGTGATCAGCTCGATCTCCATGACGACGTTGTCGCCAGGCATGCACATCTCTGTGCCTTCTGGAAGATGCAGGTCGCCTGTTACGTCAGTTGTTCTGAAATAGAACTGTGGTCTGTATCCGTTGAAGAACGGTGTGTGGCGTCCGCCTTCCTCTTTCTTCAGTACGTATACCTGGCCCTTGAACTTTGTATGAGGATGGATCGTACCCGGCTTTGCAAGTACCTGTCCTCTTTCGATCTCTGTTCTCTGTACGCCTCTCAGCAGTGCTCCGATGTTGTCGCCTGTCTCTGCCTGGTCGAGCGTCTTTCTGAACATCTCTACGCCTGTTACTACGACGCTTCTCTTCTCTTCTGTAAGTCCTACGATCTCTACTGTATCACCAGTCTTGAGCATTCCTCTCTCTACTCTGCCTGTTGCTACTGTTCCGCGGCCTGTGATCGAGAATACGTCCTCTACAGGCATCAGGAACGGCTGGTCGTTTGCTCTCTGTGGTTCAGGAATGTATGTGTCTACTGCTTCCATCAGCTCGAGTACTGCGTCTGCCCACTCTCCTGTCGGATCTTCCAGTGCCTTAAGTGCGGATCCTCTGATTACTGGTGTGTCGTCTCCTGGGAACTCATACTCGTCGAGGAGCTCTCTGATCTCCATCTCTACGAGGTCGAGGAGTTCTTCGTCGTCTACCATGTCACACTTGTTCATGAACACGATGATGTATGGTACGCCTACCTGTCTCGACAGAAGGATGTGCTCTCTTGTCTGTGGCATTGGGCCGTCTGTTGCTGCTACTACCAGGATAGCTCCGTCCATCTGAGCTGCTCCTGTGATCATGTTCTTTACATAGTCAGCGTGTCCCGGGCAGTCTACGTGTGCGTAGTGTCTGTTCGGTGTTTCATACTCTACGTGTGCTGTCGAGATTGTGATTCCTCTTTCTCTCTCTTCCGGTGCCTTGTCGATCTGGTCGAATGCTACGTCAGAGCCGAGTCCGTACTTTCTGTTCAGTACTGATGTGATTGCTGCTGTAAGAGTTGTCTTACCGTGGTCAACGTGGCCGATTGTACCAATGTTGATATGCGGTTTGGTTCTTTCGTATTTTTGCTTAGCCATTTTTATCTCCTTTAATAAATAGAAAATAAATAGTGTTTTAAGTTTGTTTTATTAATTATGTGTCTGCGGAATTACCTGATCATCTTGTCTGCAAGTGATTCCGGCAGCTTCTCGAAATGGTCGAACTGCATGGTGTACACGCCTCTGCCCTGTGTCTTCGAACGGAGGTCTGTCGCATATCCGAACATCTCGGAGAGCGGCACATAGCCTCTTACCACGGCTGCGCCGTTCTCGATGTCGGAACCTTCGATCCTGCCGCGCCTTGAGCTTATATCACCGATGATATCGCCCATGTGGTTGTCCGGTACGGTGACCTCAACCTTGAAGATAGGCTCGAGCAGAACCGGCTTCGCTTTCATGACAGCCTCTTTACAGGCCTTTGAGCCTGCGATCTTGAACGCCATTTCCGAAGAGTCGACTTCGTGGAAGCTTCCGTCGTAGAGCTCTACGCCAACATCGACAACATTGTATCCGGCAAGCGGTCCTGCCTGCATCGCTTCTTCGATACCGGCCTGTACACTTGGGATGTACTCCTTCGGGATCGCTCCTCCGACGATGGAGTTCTTGAATTCGAATCCCTCGCCCGGCTTTCTCGGATAGAGTTTGATCTTGACGTGCGCGTACTGTCCGCTTCCGCCTGTCTGCTTCGCGTGTTTGCAGTCCACATCGGCTGTCGCCGTAACGGTCTCCTTGTAGGATACCTGCGGTCTGCCGACATTAGCCTCAACCTTGAATTCTCTCAGGAGACGGTCAACGATGATCTCCAGATGGAGCTCACCCATTCCGGCGATGATGGTCTGGCCCGTTTCAGGATTCGTGTAAGTCTTGAAAGTAGGGTCTTCCTCAGCCAGCTTGGCAAGCGCGATGCCCATCTTCTCCTGACCGATCTTGGTCTTAGGCTCGATTGCGATCTCGATGACAGGATCAGGGAATTCCATCGACTCGAGCACTATAGGGTGCTTGTCGTCGCAAAGCGTGTCGCCTGTTGTCGCAAACTTGAGTCCCACCGCTGCAGCGATGTCTCCCGAGTAGACTGTCTCGAGCTCGCTTCTGTGATTGGCGTGCATCTGCAGGATACGTCCGAATCTCTCCTTGCGGTCTTTCGTCGCGTTGTATACATGCGAGCCCGAATTGAGAGAGCCCGAGTATACCCTGAAGAACGCCAGCTTACCCACGAACGGGTCAGCCATGATCTTGAATACGAGTGCTGAGAACGGTCCGTCATCACCGGCCGCCCTCTCTTCTTCCTTCTTTGTATAAGGGTTCTCACCCTTGATAGGAGGAATGTCGAGCGGTGACGGCATGTAGTCTACGACTCCGTCGAGCATCAGCTGAACGCCCTTGTTTCTGTAGGCCGAACCGCAGAACACAGGGTACATATTGCCCTTGATGGTTTCGCGGCGGATGACACGCTTGATGTCTTCTACAGGCATCTCTTCGCCTTCGAGGTACATCATCATGAGATCCTCATCAAATTCGGCTACGGATTCGAGCAGTCTGTCTCTCCATGCGTTTGCCTCGTCGAGCATATTCTCAGGGATTTCCTTCTCTTCGTATACTTTTCCGAGGTCATCGTCATGATAGAGCTCAGCCTTCATCTTGATCAGGTCGATGATGCCGATGAAATCAGCTTCCGACCCGATTGGCAGCTGTACTGCGACCGCGTTTGCCTTGAGCCTGTCACGGATCATATCGAGTACGTGGAAGTAATTTGCACCCAGGATGTCCATCTTGTTTACGAAGATCATGCGAGGAACTCCGTACTTCTCGGCCTGTCTCCAGACTGTCTCGCTCTGAGGCTCGACTCCGCCCTTGGCGCAGAGCACCATTACGGCTCCGTCAAGAACTCTCAGTGATCTCTCTACCTCGACGGTAAAGTCGACGTGTCCCGGAGTGTCGATGATGTTGATTCTGGTATCCTTCCACTGAGCAGTAGTTGCGGCGGAAGTGATGGTTATGCCGCGTTCCTGTTCCTGCTCCATCCAGTCCATGGTGGCTGCGCCCTCATGGGTCTCACCCAGCTTGTGGGTGCGTCCTGTGTAGAAGAGGATTCTCTCCGTTGTTGTTGTCTTGCCGGCATCGATGTGAGCCATGATACCGATGTTACGTGTTTTTTCAAGAGTAAACGCTCTTCCCATTACTCCCTCCTT
>JAFVPI010000103.1 GCA_017505405.1 Mogibacterium sp. | reverse complement strand
TGAACTGGGTGACTGGAGTTCAGACGTGTGCTCTTCCGATCTCATCTCTGAATAATCATCAACGATCATTCCATGGCAGCCACGGTTCGCAAGTGTCGTCAGAATATATACGTTAACCAGCGTGTGGTCCAGTCTGGCTCCCACTGCTCCGAGCAGGATGAAATCGCTGAATCCCCTCTTCATGCCTTCGCGGACAGCATATACCGTATCGGTATCATCTTTTGCAACAGGCAGGGTGATGGTCTCGACATCCATATGCGGATCATCATAGGAATCCCAGTCCCCTATTATAAGAGCCGGAGCCGCGCCAAGTCCTTCCAGGTGTTTCAGCCCGCTGTCACAGTAAATAACGAAGTCGTCATTTTTTATAAATCCGCGCGCTCTTTCATAGCAGCTTATCGGAGCGCCGCCGACTACAACACATCTTGCTCCTGCACACATGTCCCTATGCCTCATGTACAAGCTTGCCGTTCATGTTTTCGATATTTATTGCAATGACAAGCGTCCTCGGTGCATCTTTCTCGATCTCATGCTCAACGTATTCCGGAGGGCAAGGGAACTTGTCGCAAAGAAGTCTGCTGATCCTTACGATCTCATCGGCATCCTCTACAAGTTCAGCTTTACCGAAGATGATGACGCTCTTTACGTATTTTGCCCAATCGCCTTCCTTCTGATACTCACCGCCGAACACGCAGTAAGATACCTTAGGGTCTTTCTTTACGGCACTTACTCTGTGGCCGAAAGTTGCTCCATGTATGTAGATCTTATTCGCCTCTTCATCGTAATAATGGTTGATCGGATAACCGTAAGGATATCCGTTATCTCCCTGCACCGACATGACCCCTCTGGTCTCAGTCTTAAGAAGTTCTATCATCTCCTCATGGCTCAGCGCCTGAGGGCTTCTCCTCATCGTTCTGAACATATCATCCTCCTAACGCGTTGCTATTATTTCTTCAAGCTCTTCCGTGCTGAATTTATATGCTGAATTGCAGAAATAGCATTTTACCTCTATCTCTTCTCCGTCATTTATCATCTCTTTAAGATCTTCGGTACTGATCGTGGCCAGAGCTCCGGCGACCCTCTCCTTGGAGCAGCCGCAGTGGTATCTGACCGGCAGTTTTTCCATGATCCTGAGTCCCAGATCGCCCAGATAGTACTCCAGTATATCCTCAGGGCTCATGCCCTTATCCATCATTGTCGTCACAGGCTCCGCAGCCGCGACCTTCGCTTCGAGCGCCTCGATAGTCTCCTCTGCAGCGTCAGGCATCACCTGAAGTATGAATCCTCCGGCATGCTTTACAGAGCTGTCCGTGTCCACCATGACTCCGAGGCCTACGACAGACGGGGTCTGCTCGGAGACTGTGAAATAATATGCGAGGTCATCGCCTATCTCGCCTGTCTGTATCTCTACCTGGCCGTTATACGGCTCCTTGAGTCCAAGATCCATGATAACGGTAAGAAAGCCCTTGCCTACGGCTCCGCCGACATCGAGCTTGCCCGCACGTTTCAGCGGGATATCGACTGATGGATTCGCGGCAAAGCCCTTAACGTTTCCGTGGCTGTCGGCCGTGACTGTCATCTGTGCGATCGGGCCGTCACCCTTCATCTGAAGCGTGAGTTTATCATCTTCACCCTTCATCATTGAACCCATCATGGCTCCCGCGCTCAGCAATCTTCCGAGAGCTGCCGTGACTACCGGAAATGTATGGTGTATTTCGCGCGCCTCCGCGGTCAGCCCGGTAGATCTGATGGCAAATGCCCTTACCGTCTCTCCTGCAGCTGTCGCTCTTAAAATATAGTCACTCATTATTATTTATTCCTCTAAAACGACTCAAATACTTAAAATACTTTTCAAACCTGTGATAAAATACCCGCAAAGGAAGGTACACTTCAAGACCGGAATACTCTCAATGGTAAAGCGCCCTTCATCTTTTGGGGGGCGCCTGACTCATTTTACTATATTCACCACTTTTTTTAAACTACCGGGTCAATTGACTGGTTACATATAGCTGATATACTTTTTAATGTCCGAAGCGGAGAAACAGTTACATCGGCATTTCAAGCCCCTAGTCATTGGTTCGAATCCAATCTGTCGCACCCATGCGACAGTAGCTCAGCAGGTAGAGCAGGAAAAAACACTGTTTCGTTATTCTCGGACTTTTTTATTTCTTAGCACGTTTCCAATGATGAGAATATTGTGTCTTCCCTTGATATTCCCTGCCATCTACGGCTCCTACTTTCTAAAATATGTGCAAAGAAAACACCTCAGAATTGAGGTGTTTTTAAACTATACAATCTATGCTTATGAATTTATTAATTTAAGACGTCCTTAGTCCGTTATATCTATATCCGCAACAATGATCACATTGTAATCCGGATATTTCTCATTTATCTCATCACAAATTATTTTTATGCCTTCGCTGTGAGATATATCAAAGCTCATGACAACGTCGAACCTTATGATCTTCTTTTCTTCGTCCATATAGAAGCCGTGCATCTGAAGCGCCCACTCATGAGCGAGCACGATCTCCTCGATTGCGA
>JAFVPI010000010.1 GCA_017505405.1 Mogibacterium sp. | reverse complement strand
GCATGCGGCAAGTGCGTGGAAGTCTGCCCGGTAGGAGCTGCAAAGCTGGGACAGAAGCTGTGCAGAAAGAATGGCCAGGTAGTTGAATACCCGCTCTCAGAGCTTCCTAACGAGACAAAGTGGGGCCCTCATAAGTGGAACAAGAACTACAGAGAAGACGCAAAGATCAACTGCTATGATACCGGAACATCGCCATGCAAGGCTGCATGCCCTGCGAATCTTTCGATCCAGGCCTACATCAACATGGCGGATCAGGGAAGATACAGAGAGGCCCTCGAGCTGATCAAGCAGGACAACCCACTGCCTGCAGTATGCGGAGCTGTCTGCAACAGACGCTGCGAAGACAGATGCACAAGAGGCACCATTGACCAGCCTGTAGCCATCGATGAGATCAAAAAGTTCATCGCTGCACAGGAACTGAAGGCTGAGAACAGATTCGTACCGGAGTGCGGCAAGGAGATCGGCGGATTCTGGGGCGATGAGTACAAGATGGCTATCATCGGAGCCGGTCCGGGCGGACTCGCTGCAGCTTACTACCTGAGAAAGCGCGGATATCCTGTAACAGTATTCGAAAAGCAGAAAGCTCTCGGCGGCATGCTGAGATACGGTATCCCTTCATTCAGACTTGAAAAGGACGTAGTGGACGCTGAGATCGATGTCATGAAGGAAATGGGCGTCGAGTTCAAAACAGGCGTTGAGGTCGGCAAGGACGTAACCATCCAGCAGCTGAGGGACGAAGGCTATGCAGCATTTTATGTAGCTGTAGGTCTCCAGAGCGGCGGCAAGCTCGCTGTCGACGGAGCTGACGCTAAGGGCGTCATGAGCGGTATCGACTTCATGAGGATCATCAATGAGGATGAAGTTGCACTGATGCAGGGCGAAGTGCCTAAGGCAGGCAAGCTCAGCGGCAATGTGGTAGTAATCGGCGGCGGCAACATCGGAGCTGACGTTGCAAGGACGGCAGTCAGAGCCGGAGCTGAAAAAGTATATATGTATGCACTCGAAGGATACGATGAGCTCCCTATGGGAATCGAAGACAGAACTGAGTGCGAAGAGGAGGGCATCAGCGTGAACGGCGGCTGGGGCCCTGTCGAAATAAAGTCAAAGGACGGCAAGGTCTGCGGCATCAGGTTCAGAAAGTGCCTGTCGGTCAAAGACGCAGAGGGCAGATTCGACCCTAAGTTCGACGACAGCGAAACGACTGAACTCGAGTGCACAACAGTGCTTTACTGCACAGGCCAGAAGCCTGATCTCGGAAAGATGTTCGAGGGCACAAAGGTAGAGATCAGCCCGAGAGGCCTGATCGTAGCTGATCCTGTCACACTCCAGACAGCAGAGGAAGATATCTTCGCAGGCGGCGACATCGTAACAGGCCAGAAGTTTGCCATCGATGCGATCGGAGCAGGCAGACCTATCGCTGACTCGCTGCACAGATATGTACATAAGGCTCAGGGTCCAAACAGGCTGACAGTAGGAAGAGATCTCAGAGAGATCATCGAACTCGACAGAGATGACATCCTTGTTGAGAGCTACGACAACATGCCAAGGCAGAAGCCTGGTCACAGAGACGGTGATCCTACAAGTACATGGGCAGACCTGAGAGAGCCGCTGACAGAAGCTCAGATCAGAGCTGAGGCCAACAGATGTCTCAAGTGCGGCGCTACTACGGTAGATGTCAACAGATGCATCGGCTGCGGACTCTGCACCACAAGGTGTGAATTCGACGCCATCAAACTGGAGAGAGATCATCCGCTCGCTTCGAGGATGTATTCAGCGGAGAACGGCAAGCTCAAGGCCATCCTTCCGTACGCTCTTCCTAGAGAGGCAAAGATCAGACTCAAGGCTACAAAGCTCGGTAAGAAGCTCGCCAGGTAACCGGAAGCCGGTCACGTACAGAATTATTCAGACAGGCATCACAGGTGATGCCTGTTTGTTTTCCATGAGAAAGTGCTATAATAACCGATATGAGTAACAAGCATAATATCTGTTTATTGAATGATTCATTTCCGCCTATCATAGACGGTGTGGCGAATGCTGTTGTCAATTATGCCCGCATCATAGAGAAAGATCACGGTCATGCATTAGTGCTGACTCCTCAGATGCCGGGCAGCGATGACCGCAGCTACGACTTTAGTATAGTCAGATATCCGAGCATAGACACCCGCAAGCTGATAGGATATGTAACAGGATATCCGTTTTCGCCTGATGCTGCAAATGCGGTCAAAGCGGAGAATGTGGAGCTTCTGCACACCCATTGCCCGGTGACTTCAGCCCTGCTGGCAAGGAGCCTGGCGGAGGCAAACGGACTTCCGCTGGTGCTCACGTGGCATACTAAATACGACATTGATATTGCGAACGCGGTAAAGAGCAAGCTGCTGCGCGAAAGTGCCCTGCAGGCGCTCCTGCAGAATGTCAATGCATGTGATGAGATATGGACAGTGAGCAGAGGAGCGGGTGAGAATCTCTGATCCATAGGATACGAGGGCGAGTACATCGTAATGCCTAACGGAGTGGATCTGCCGCATGAAAAGGTGCCGGAAGCGTTTGTGAGCGAAGTGACTGCGGACTATGACCTCCCGGACGGAGTTCCGTGTTTCCTGTTCATAGGCAGACTCATGTGGTATAAGGGGCTTCGCATCATACTGGATGCGCTGGACAGTCTGAACAGAGAACACCTGGATTACAGGATGGTCTTTGTGGGCGGAGGCGGTGATGAAAAAGAGGTCAGGGAGTATGCCCGCGAGGCAGGCCTTGACAGCAAGGTCATATTCACCGGCCCTGTATCGGACAGAGAAAAGCTCAGAGCATGGTACAGCCGGGCGGATCTCTTCCTGTTCCCGTCAACATTTGATACAAACGGTCTGGTGGTAAGAGAAGCTGCCGCAAGCGACACCGCAGCTGTTATTATAAAGGACAGCTGTGCATCGGAAGGTGTCAGCGACGGAAGGAACGGTTTCCTGATCGAAGAAAACGCGGAATCACTTGCATGCAAGCTGAAAGAACTGCTCGCCTGTCCCGAGGCCATTCAAAGGGTCGGCAGAGGCGCAGGTGAGGAGCTTTATATATCATGGGAAGCAGCGGTCGCTAATGCTTATGACCGGTATGAGGCCGTGATAGATAACTATAAAAGCGGAGTATATGGAAGGCATGATCCGCTCAAAGGTTCATGGATGCAGTCGCAGGGAGAGCTGATGCAGATACTCGGTGACATTGAAACTGCCAGAAAGGAACTCCGGAGAAGCGGGGAAGAACTGGCAGGTGAGATCGACATGTCGCTCCGGTCTGCCCGCAACAGGGCACTGACAGATGCTATAGCAGCAAGATACGAAATGGGACAGAGCATAAAACGAATGGGAAGGGAAGCACTGGAGGGACTTGAGTCGCTGCTCGACGAAGTGAGCCAGAGCTTCTGGGACAGGACGAGATAAAATGAACGAACAGATATCCAGAGAGAAAATAATAGTAAGGACCAGCGTTGTCGGAATAGTAGTAAACCTGATGCTTGCCGCATTCAAGGCGGCTGTCGGACTGATATCCAATTCGATCGCCGTTGTACTGGATGCCGTAAACAACCTGTCCGACGCATTGTCATCGATCATTACGATCATAGGTGCCAAGGTGGCGGGAAAGAAGCCTGACAAGAAGCATCCGCTGGGCCACGGACGCAGCGAATACCTTTCAGCACTGATCGTAGCAGCAATAGTCATGTACGCCGGCATCACCTCACTGGTCGAGTCAGTGAAGAAGATAATAAATCCGGTAGAGGCGCACTACTCAACGGTAGCACTTGTCATTATCGGTGTTGCTGTGATCACCAAGATATTGCTCGGCAGATATGTCAAGGCAAAGGGGGAGCAGACAGGGTCGGGAGCTCTTGTAGCATCAGGAACCGATGCGCTTTCAGATGCAGCGATCTCCGCCGGAGTTCTTATCACGGCTTTGATCTATACGATCAAGGGGATTTCCCTTGAGGCATACATGGGCGTGATCATTTCGGGCTTCATCATCAAAGCAGGCTATGAAATGATAAGCGATACTGTGAGTGACATACTCGGCAGGAGAGCCGATGTTGAAGTCTCAAAGAAGATAAAGGAGATAGTCGCCGGTGAGCCTGCAGTGCTTGGAGCATATGACCTTTTTGTGCACAATTACGGACCTGACAGGGAGTATGCTTCGATACACGTTGAACTTCCTGAAGATATGACCGTTGATCAGGTAGATGTTCTGACAAGAAAGCTCACTGAGAGAGTTTACAGGGAGACCGGCGTTGTTCTGACAGGAGTCGGAGTGTATTCACGCAATGCGGATTCGAAGGCCGAAAACATGAGGATCGCAATCGAGGAGATCGTGCTCGCTCATGAGTGGGCGCTTCAGATGCACGGCTTCTATATGGACGAAGAAAAGAAGATCATAAGGTTCGACGTTGTCATGAGCTTTGATATATCTCACAGTGAAGGCATAAAAATAATATGTGATGAGATCAATGAGAAATATCCGGATTACAATGTGATCATTGTTGCGGATATAGATATAACGGACTAAGGATGTCCAATATTAATACCATGTTCATTTTGCAAAAAACACCCGAACCCCTTGAAAATACTGAGATTTACGCAGCCGAGAAATCGGCTGCTTTTTTTATTTATCTTTTTATTCTAGAAAGAATACCGAAAGAGAAGGGAATGTAAGATTTTTGGTGCATACAATCAAACGATACATGGTTAACGTTTTACCGTCAGTGCGAGGAAGCTATAAACAGTCTAGGACTGATCGGTAAACACCCTACAAGTGGTAAGCCTATACAGTCTCCGTTTGTGGCAATGTCGCATAACTACATGAAGCAGGCAAATATTGTCTGGGCAGAAATAAGTCAGATAGTGAAGGAGAACTGCTCGGTTGAATTCAGTAAAGGAAACCTGGAAGAGGACATGATGGAAGCTCTTCTGCGGGCAAGATAATCTGTGGTACAATATCCATAATCTAACCAGGAATTTAAATAACTCTTTCGGATAGAAAAAGAGACAGGTAAAGTCCCCTATGGACTTACTTCATACATACCCGGCCTCAGAGGAATCCTGCCGCCCTTATACAAAGTATTGTAAATGACACCGTCTTCGTCGAAAGAGAAGCCTCCGGATGGAT
>JAFVPI010000102.1 GCA_017505405.1 Mogibacterium sp. | reverse complement strand
TGTTTACTTTTTGAAATGATTCGATATAATTGTTGTAGAAATGAGCTACCGATAGATTTGATGTGAGGTGTCACGAAGTGACGGAGTCCTGACATCGACGGTTAGCCCGAAATACTAGTTACTGAAGTAACCGCGTTCGTCATTTGAGGGCGGCTGCTTTTTTTGCAAAAAATTTCAGGGCTGTGAAATGATTTTCTCCTGAGATTTCAACGAAATGGGAGATAAGGCCGATTGTCAGCAACTTGCGGCCGAAGAGGTTGTTAATGCTAAACTCAAAAAGAAGCAAATACCCCCTTACCTTGCTTCAAAGGTTTATACGTTACAGTTTACAGTATTGATGGGAGGGAAGTTTATTTATGAAGAGTTTGTTCGCAAAACGTAACAGCAGAATAGTAGCTGTACTGCTGACAGTAGCAATGCTTCTTGTAAGCTTTGCGTGGGCTATGCCTGTCAGCGCAGAGGACCAGGCAGATATGCAGAAGGCAAACGTAAAATGGGATCTGAAGAATAATAAGACTCTGAAAGTCAAGACCACCTGGTCTGTCTTAGGCACTAAAACGCATACTGTCAGGATGACAAAATTCAAGGTAAAGAAAGCAAAACAGCCGGGCTATAAGCAGTGCACATTCACACTTACTTTCAAGAAAGATATCAAGCCTAAAAAGAACCAGATCATTGAAATGGCTGATCTGTACAGTGAAGCCGGCGAATTTGGCGGACGCTTTTATTTTGCGGTAGCTGACTATAAGACAGGAGAAAGCCTGGAAGTGCCAAACGATAAAGGTGTAACCGTGAAATCGAAATGGTCCTATTCAAAATATACAAAGAAAAAGGCTAAGGGCGGTGTCTGGATCAAATTCCCTAAGGTAACTACTGTAAAGGTAACGATCACTTACCCTAATACATATAAGGATCTTGCGATTGGTGTAGGAGGTTATACATGTGCTGCTGAGTATGTAGAAGTCGATGATGAGGGTACTTATGAGGCAGATGCGCCTTATACCAGAATGTTCTTCCTCGGTGGCGATCTGTTTTCAGATGCGGATTACCTCTACAGCAAGACCGACAAGAGCTTTGCTCACTTCATGCGTGTAACGAAATAAGAGAATAACAGTTTCAACTTGACTGTATAAGCGGCCGGATGTACTTTATGAAGCGGCTACGGCCGCTTTTTTATATACAGAAAAACAGTACTGCAAGAGGGGGGTGAACCCTTATAAAAGAACAGTTGTTCAGCGGCTTGTTCTTTGATATAATACTTGCATGCCGGAATTCAGAGTAAAAAGTGAATACGCCCCGACGGGCGATCAGCCGCAGGCGATAAGGAAGATCGCGGACGGCATACTTGCGGGAGAGCAGGCGCAGACGCTTATGGGCGTCACCGGCTCCGGCAAGACTTTTACCATGGCCAAAATAATTGAGGCCGTGCAGAAGCCGACGCTCGTCATTTCGCATAACAAGACGCTCGCCGCACAGCTTCACGGCGAGTTCAAGGAGTTCTTCCCAGACAACGCGGTGGAGTACTTCGTTTCATACTACGATTATTATCAGCCGGAGGCTTATGTGCCTTCGACCGACCTTTATATAGAAAAGGACGCAGATGTCAATGACGAGATCGACAAGCTCAGGCACTCCGCAACGGCGGCGCAACTTGAAAGGCGCGATGTCATCATTGTAGCTTCGGTCTCTTGCATATACGGTCTGGGAAGTCCGTCGTCCTACCGCAATCAGCTCATAAGTCTGAGGCCGGGCATGGAAATGGACCGCATGCAGCTCCTGCGCAAGCTGACAGACATCCAGTACACGCGCAACGATATGGACTTCTCGAGAGGCTCATTCCGCGCGAGGGGCGATATAGTCGATATCTATCCGGCGGGAGGCGAAAGCGCAGTAAGAGTCGAGCTCTTTGGAGACGAGATTGAGAGCATACGCGAGATCGACCCTCTGACGGGAGAGATCACCGGCTCGCGCTCGCACATCTCGATATTCCCGGCCAGCCACTATATCACGAGCAGGGAAGACATGCTCATGGCGGTGGCGTCGATCAGAGAGGAGCTGCGCGAGAGGCTCGACTGGTTCAGGTCGAACGGAAAGCTTCTTGAGGCCGAGAGACTTGAGCAGCGCACAAATTATGATATAGAGATGATGCTGGAGGTCGGCACCTGCAAGGGCATCGAAAACTACTCGAGGCACATCAACTTCCTGAAGCCGGGCGAGAGGCCGTATACACTGCTCGACTATTTCCCGGACGGGGACTTCCTGACTATCATCGACGAGTCGCACGCGATGCTGCCGCAGCTCCGCGCGATGTATAACGGGGACCGCGCCCGCAAGGAATCGCTGGTCGAATACGGATTCAGACTTCCGTCGGCATTCGATAACAGGCCGCTCAAGTTCGACGAGTTCAGCGAGCTGACCGGGCAGACCGTCTATGTTTCGGCGACTCCTGCCAAATACGAGCTCGAGCGCTCCGGAGGGGTCACTGCGGAGCAGCTTATAAGGCCGACAGGACTGCTCGATCCTGAGATAGAGGTAAGGCCTACAAAGGGGCAGATTGACGACCTTATCGGTGAAATAAATGAGACGGCAGCAAAGGGCGAGCGCGTGCTCGTGACGACACTCACAAAGCGCATGGCCGAAGACCTCACGAAATACCTGCAGGAGCAGGGCATAAGGGTCAGGTATCTGCACTCGGAGATAGATAACTTTGAGAGGCTCGAGATCATCCGCGATCTGAGGATGGGCAAGTTCGACGTGCTGGTAGGCATCAACCTTCTGAGAGAGGGTCTCGATCTTCCGGAAGTGTCGCTCATCGCGATACTCGACGCGGACAAGGAGGGCTTCCTCAGGACCGAGACTTCGCTGATCCAGACTGTAGGACGTGCCGCGCGAAACGAGCACGGACGTGTCATCATGTACGCGGATTACGTGAGCAAGGCGATGCGTGTCTGTATAGATGAGACCTCGAGGCGCCGCAAGGCACAGGATGAGTACAACAAGGAGCACGGCATAGTGCCGAAGACGATAGTCAAGCCGGTGCGCGAGATCGCAAGAGCAACATCCGCATACTCCGGTGAGAGGGACATAAAGAACCCGAAGGCCATGACCGCGAAGGAGCTCCGCGAGACCATCCGCGAAGTGGAGAAGAACATGAAGGAAGCGGCAAAGCAGCTCGACTTCGAGCGCGCCGCAGAGCTTCGTGATATACTGTTTGAACTGCGGGCAAGCAACCGTGCTTAAGAAACCGTATCGCAAGCTTATGAGCGATAAACTCCGGAAGGGATATCTCCGGATCAGCTGCGGTCTTCAAATAATATTAATAGGTTTTCTGAATGGAAAAGAACATAGTTATAAAGGGTGCCAGGGAGCACAATTTAAAGGGAATAGATGTCACACTTCCGCGTGACAAGATGATAGTTCTGACCGGCCTGTCAGGTTCGGGCAAGTCTTCGCTTGCCTTCGACACTATTTATGCGGAAGGACAGAAGAAATACGTGGAATCGCTGTCGTCGTATGCGAGGCAGTTCCTCGGTCTGATGAAGAAGCCTGACGTTCAGCTCATAGAGGGCCTGTCGCCGGCGATCAGCATCGACCAGAAGACGACCAACAAGAACCCGAGATCTACAGTCGGTACGGTCACGGAGATATATGACTATTTCAGGCTGATGTATGCGAGGATAGGCATCCCTCACTGCCCGGTCTGCGGACGGGAGATCACCAGTCAGAATATTGACAGCATAATCGAGAGCATACAATCGCATGAAGAGGGCACGCGACTGACCGTTTTTGCTCCTGTAATAAGGGGACGCAAGGGCGAGCACAGGGCGGTCCTCGACCGCCTGCGCCGCGACAGCTATACACGCGTGCGCGTCGACGGCGAGATGTCGCGCCTCGATGAGGGCGACATCGTGCTCGCTAAAAACAACAAGCACAACATCGATATAGTCATCGACCGCATCGTGCTCAGAAGCGACAACAGGAGCCGTATTGCCGAAGCTCTCGAGCTCGCCATCAAGGAGGGCGAGGGCATCTGCAGCGTGCTGTTCACACCGAAAAAGGATCCTGCCCAGCCCGTATCAGCAGGCGATGCAGACGGAAAGATAATAAAAGATGAGGAGTATGAAGCAGTATACTCCACCAAGTTCTCATGCCCTGATCACGGCATTGGACTCGAAGAGATGGAGCCGCGCATGTTCTCGTTCAACGCTCCTTACGGGGCGTGCGATAACTGCAGCGGTCTCGGATTCACTCTTCGCATTACTGACGAAGCGGTCATTACGGATGAAAACAAGAGCATACTGAACGGAGCTCTCGGCAATGTCTTCTCAACGCTCGATGCGATGGGCTTCTACAGGCAGATGCTCAACCGCCTGGCCATAGATCACGGCACAAGTCTTAACGTGCCGTTCAAGGCGCTTCCGCCTAAATTCAAGGATGAGCTTCTCCACGGCACAGGCTCACGCAGGCTCAAGTATACTTACGAGAGCCGCAGCGGCCGAGTCTCGCATATGAACCACACTTTCGAGGGCATCATTCCGAGCCTCGAACGCAGATGGGGCGAGACAAACTCCGACTTCATAAAAGAGAAGATCAGCGACATGATGACTGAGGACGTGTGCCCGGTCTGCAAGGGGCGCAAGCTGAAAGACACGGTCCTGGCTGTTACGGTAGGCGGCAAAAACATAATGGAACTCACCGACCTTTCGGTGGTGCAGGCTCTTGAGTTCTTTGAGGACCTCGATACGAAGCTCTCGGACAGGGAAAAGAAGATAAGCAGCATGGTCATCAAGGAGACAAAGGCGAGACTCAGGTTCCTCAAGGATGTTGGTCTTGGATACCTGACGCTCAGCCGCTCTTCGGGCTCGCTCTCCGGAGGAGAATCGCAGCGTATCCGCCTTGCCACGCAGATCGGTTCTGGACTGGTCGGAGTCCTATATATACTTGACGAGCCGTCCATCGGCCTGCATCAGGCGGATAACGACAAACTGCTCGCGTCACTCCGCGGACTCACCGACATGGGCAATACGCTCATCATAGTCGAACACGACGAAGACACGATGTACGCTGCAGACCATATAGTGGACATAGGACCGGGAGCCGGCGTAAACGGCGGCTATGTGGTAGCGCAGGGCACGGTCGAAGATATAAAGAACTGCCCTGAATCGATCACAGGCCAGTTCCTCTCGGGCAAGCGTCACATCCCGGTGCCAATGGTGCGCAGGGACGGAAACGGCAAATACCTTGAGATCATCGGCGCCGCTGAGAACAATCTCAAGAACATAGATGTGAAGATACCTGGCGGCAAATTGGTGCTGGTGACCGGTGTGTCGGGCTCCGGCAAGTCCAGCCTCGTCAACGAGATATTGTACAAGGGAGTCTCGCGCGTCACAAACCGCACTCAGGAGCGTCCGGGCAAGTTCCGCGAGATCAGGGGAATAGAGAATTATGACAAGGTCATCAATATCGACCAGTCGCCTATAGGCAAGACGCCGCGATCAAACCCTGCGACTTACACGGGCATGTTCACACATATCCGCAACCTCTTCGCCGAGATGCCGGAGGCCAAGGTGAGAGGATACAAGGCGGGCAGGTTCAGCTTCAACGTAAAGGGCGGACGCTGCGAGCACTGCAGCGGTGACGGCATCATCAAGGTAGAGATGAACTTCCTGCCTGATGTGTTCGTACCATGCGAGGTCTGCGGCGGAGCCAGATACAACCACGAGACCCTCGAGGTTCGCTACAGGGGCAAGAACATTTCAGAAGTCCTCAATATGACAGTCGCGGAGGCGATACCGTTCTTCGAGAACCAGCAGAGCATACTCAGATATCTGAAGACTCTCGATGAGGTAGGCCTCGGCTACATCAGTCTCGGTCAGCCTTCAACACAGCTCTCCGGCGGCGAGGCGCAGAGGATAAAGCTTGCGACCGAGCTTTCAAAGCGCAGCACAGGCAAGACTCTCTACATTCTTGACGAGCCTACGACAGGCCTCCACTTCGCAGATGTCGAGAAGCTTCTCTACGTTCTCAACAGACTGGTAGACGAAGGCAACACCGTTGTCGTCATTGAGCACAACCTCGACGTGATCAAGCAGGCGGATCATATAATCGACCTCGGTCCTGAAGGCGGAGATGAGGGCGGTCGCATAGTCTGCGAGGGAACGCCGGAGGAGGTGGCTCAGATAAAAGAGTCAAAAACGGGAAAATATCTTAAGCGCATGCTCTGATGGACTGAGCGGCATGACAGAATAATATCATTGCTTTGGGCGCGTATACGCTTATGATATACTCACTTTGCAAAAGCTTGACAATCAGATGGCTGAGCCATTGTCCACAGAAAGGAGTATACGGCTATGAAGAAAAATAAACTGTTACTGCTGCTTATTGCTGTCATATGTGTCACTATGCTTGCGTTAACAGCCTGCGGAGGAGGATCCGGCAGTGACGGGTCGGGCGAGACTGAACAGGAAGAAACAGCAGCTGCCGGCGAGACTGATTTTCTGATCGGATCGTGGTTTGCCGAGAAGTCGATGTACAACGGAGAGGAAAAGGATCCTGATGAAGTCTTTGGCGGCACCTTTTATCTGGTGTTTTTTGATGACGGCGGCTGCCAGATGTGCATAGACCAGAAACGTGCTCAGGTCAATTGGGAGTACACGGGAGACGGTGTCACGCTTACAGGCGACGATACCTATCAGATCACCTTTCCGGATGACAGCAAAACAAGCATGATCATAACCATAAACGGGATAGAGACACTTCTCACCAAATATGAGGAATAGGGAGCCAAAGGTTCTGCCGGCATATGGTATCAACTCTTTTGGAGAACCGGTTAAACAGCTTATACAGATAGAACGATCAGAAAAAGAATGCTCAGACGCGGCATGTTCCTGCCAAAGGGATCATGCCGCGTTTTAAGGTATAGTTAAGGTCGGCATATTTTAATATAATTACATACAAATAACAAAGATAACGGAGGCATGCTATGCGCATACTGCTTGCAGAGGATGAGATCGCACTGGCAAAGGTGCTGGTCAAAATTTTTGAGAGCAACAACTACTCAATAGATGCAGTCCATGATGGTCAGGATGCACTGGACTATCTCGAAGCCGGCAACTATGATGCTGCCGTGCTCGATATAATGATGCCTAAAGTGGACGGCATAACCGTGCTGAAAAAACTCCGGGCGTCGGGTTCCGACCTGCCGGTGCTGATGCTCACGGCGAAGTCCGAGATAGACGACAAGGTGCTGGGTCTCGACAGCGGAGCCAACTATTATCTCACCAAGCCGTTCGATGCCAAGGAGCTCCTTGCAGCGGTCAGGGCAATAACCCGCTCCGGCAATGAGGTGGATACCAAGCTCAGCTGCGGCAACCTGACGCTTGACAGGGCGAGCTTCGAGATGTCGACACCGGGCGGATCGGTCAAGCTGGCCAACAAGGAATTCCAGATGATGGAGCTCCTCATGGCAAAGCCGGGCAATATTATCTCCGTGGATACCTTCATGGATCACATCTGGGGCTATGACACCGACACAGAGAGCAATGTTGTCTGGGTGTATGTGTCATACCTGAGAAAGAAACTCACAGCGCTCGGCGCGGATGTAAAGATAAAGGCGACCCGCAATGCGGGCTATTCGATCGTTTCAGACAAGGCCGATTAAACTTGGGAACAAAAGCCGGGAAAGCTCATCATGATCAAGAAACTTAAAACAAGATTCATAGTGCTCGCAATGGTATCACTGGCAGTCCTGCTGTCAGTTATTGTGGCGGGAATGAACATAATCAATTACCGTAAGGTAGTCAGTGATGCGGACATCAGACTTGACGCGCTCGAAGAAACTTCCGAAAGGCTACTCATGACTCCGGACGGAGCTCCGTTCGGAGATCGCGACAGCTGGTTCGACATGGAAGACTTTTTCGACTTTATTGATGATGATTACATCGGTGATCCTGATGATTCCCCTTTCCTCGGCAGAAGAGGCGGCGGCCATCCGATGACGCGTGATGAGGCCGAGGAATCCAGATTCTTCGTGGTCGCTCTCAGTGAAGACGGCACTGTGCAGAAGATGAACATTGAAAGGATCTCCTCGATCGATTCTGCAGAAGCGGAGGAATATGCGAAGAAAGCTTTCGCTTCCGGAGAGGAAGCGGGCTTCATCAAGGACTTCAGATACTCCGTGGATAATGATGGAAGCAGCATACGCATCACATTCCTTGAC
>JAFVPI010000101.1 GCA_017505405.1 Mogibacterium sp. | reverse complement strand
TTTACGTTTGAATTTCTCTATTGAGTCCTTGTGCGGTTTACATTTCCACTCATCAGTCTTGAAATCCTTGTAGAATCCGAAGCCGAGATACTTGAGTCCGTCTGGTCGGGTTATCTTGGTCTTTGTTGCATTGACCTTGAGTCCAAGTTTCTTCTCTATCCATTCCGTTATGCTGTGCATGACCCGCTTCGCGCTTGCTTCACTTCTTACTGCGATGATGCAGTCGTCTGCATATCTTGTGAAGTTTAGCCCGCGCTTCTCGAGTTCTTTGTCCAGTTCATTCAGCATGATGTTGGAGAGTAACGGCGACAGATTCCCGCCTTGCGGTGTTCCCAGTTCTGTCTTCTCATACTTTCCCCGTACCATCACGCCAGCCTTCAGATATTTGCGTATTAGCGACTCTGTGTCCCCGTCATTGATTATTCTGTGAACGAGGCTCATGAGTTTATCCTGCGGTACGTTGTCGAAGAATTTCTCAAGGTCGATGTCCACTATCCATATGCATCCATCATTGAGGTATTCTAGGACTTTTCGTATCGCCATTTCGCAGCTTCTGTTCGGTCTGAATCCATAGCTTCTGTCTGAGAAGTACGGTTCGCACATTGGGCTTATGACCTGTACGATTGCCTGCTGTATGACTCTGTCCATAACGGTAGGGATACCGAGTTTCCTCTTTCCGCCATTAGGCTTTGGTATCTCTACTCTTCTGACCGGCTGAGGCTTGTATGTCCTCTGCCTGATCTGCTCCTCGATGTTCTTCCAGTTCTCTTTGATGTAGCTGTACAGTTCGTCAACTTCCACATCATCTATGCCTCCCGCGCCCTTGTTAGCTTTCACTCTCTTGTACGCAAGATTCATATTGTCTCTGGAGAGTATCCTGTCCAATAGTTCTGACATGTTGTGCGCTCTTCTCCTTTCCGCTCCCTGCGCCAGTATCCTATGTTTGTGCGGGTATTGCTCTGTTACGCTTCGCCTGTTTCCGCTGTCGGATTTGCGCTTGGGACATACATTCGCTTTGCGCTGTTGGTTTGTTCAGCCCTTCCCATCGTCATGGTACTATGGCTTCTGCTGACTTCTTGCAGTTCGTTGTTACTGCGGCTTCTGCCGTCTGCAAGACCTCACGGGATAAGTCGTCCGTCTTTCCTCGTTTACCCTCTGGATTTACGCACACGGGTTACGGTTGCCTTTAGGGTCTTTGATGTCAGTAGCCATCTTGCCCGCCGTGTACGCCTTCATATCCAGTTTCTGTCCGTAGGGCCACGATTTCGCTATTGCTTCTTCTCGCCTGCACCTCACGATGCAAACCTTGCAAATCGCTATGGGGGTTCGTCGGCAACTACGCCCCTTGTGGACTTTCACCGCAGACTGACGGCATGCCCGTCATACTACAAAAGGCTCCGGGATCCCGGAGCCTTTCATTATGTCTGAAAACGATTATTTATTGCTGAATCTGTAAATTGTAGTTGATCTGAACTCCTCCCCTGCCTTCAGGATGCATCCTTCGCGAATGGCAGGATCGCCGCTGTTTATGGCATTTGGCCTGAACTGTGTCTCAAGGCAGACCGCATCGCGCATTCTGTATACTGCCCCGTCCTTGCCGGGTTCATCTTTGAGATTGTTGGCAGTATAGAACTGCATGTCAGGCATGTCAGTCATCACAGTCATGCATATACCGCTGTCATCCGAATACAGCTCTGCGGCTTCTTTTAATGTCCTTTTGTCCGCCTCATATGCTGTATTGCCTATGATGAAATTGTGATCGTAGCCGCCGCCGTATGCGAGCTGTTCATCATCTGCCTTGATGTCCCTGCCGATCATTTTCCTCTCGCGGAAGTCAAACGGTGTCCCCGCAACCGGAGCAGCCTCTTCAAGCGGGATCAGTCCCGCATCTACCGCTGAATAGAATTCTGCATTTATCCTTGCCCAGTGGCCTAACACAGTCCCGCTGTCATGCCCGTTAAGGTTAAAATAGCTGTGGTTCGTAAAACTTACAGGAGTATCAGCATCGGATACCGCCCTGTAGTCTATCCTCAGCATGCCTTCTCCGGGCAGAGAATAAGTGACATCAATATGCATATTGCCCGGGAATCCCTGATCGCCGTCCGGACTGTCCAGATGAAAAGTGATCATGTTGTCGTGGAGCCCTCTCATGCCGCGGGAAGGATCCTTATCAGCTATGCTCTCTGTTGCATACGCTGCCATTATATCATCGGATCTCACGCTCGTAAAACCGATCCTGACTGTCCACAGCCTGTTATGGAAGAAATCCCTTCCGCCATGCAGGCAGTTTGCACCGTCATTGGCCGTCAGGTCGAAAACGCGGCCGCCCAGCTCAAAGCCTGCTCCGGCGATACGGTTTGCAAAGCGGCCCACGGAGACTCCGATAAAACCGTCTCCGGTCTCATACTCTGAAGCATCATCGCGGCCTAAAACAACGTCACGCATGATCCCTTTTCTGTCGGATACGGCAAGGCTTACCAGCGCTGCTCCATAATCCGTGACCGCAGCCCTCATGCCATCAGGCGACTCGAGTATATAGAGTCCTGCAGTACTGCCGTCTTTAAGCTTTCCGAAACTGATTGATTTCATTTATCTTATCCTTTCAAGTCTTTCTTCCTCCTGCTGTCTTCTAGGGAGGAAAAGCGGTACGTATTCGATCAGTACGCGTGACGTCTGCAGACCAAACCATCTGACCGGGCTGCCCGCAAGTCTCCTGATCAGATACTTATTGTGGATCAGGAAGTTATCGACCGGAGAAAGATCCCCTTCTACCGGCATCATCTTGCGGATCATGCAGAACTTGAATGATCCGACATCAGACGGGCCATAGATCGAATGCTCCCTGACCTGCCTTGGCAGCTCGCCGGTCTTCAGCAGATCCTGTACTATCTGCCTGAGATAAACGTTGACACTCTGCTTGACTTTATATCCGAGTATGAGATTCACGCGGAATACATAATCCGTCCCGAATGTTTCCACTTCGTATTCCCTGTCGAACGGCTCATGCGTCGTATTGATACTGATGAACCAGTAAGCATCGGCTTTCTTAGGGTCTCTGTCCAGGATCGAATAAAGTATATCACGGTCGATCTCTTCAAAGTTATCGCCCTTTGCTATGTATACAAGGTTGTTGCTCGTGTACGGGATATCCGGGTCGTTCTGCAGTGACTTTATATTAGGGAGATAATCACGCATCGGCAGCTTTACCTTCTGCATGCGTTCTATCTGAGTTCCCCTGTACCAGCTTATCATTATCAGAAGAATGACGAGCGAAATGATAATGGCTACATAGCCGCCGATCGAGAACTTGCCCAGGCTGGATACGAAGAACACTCCCTCAAGCGAGAAGAACGTGACTGCAAACAGTATCGCCCCGGCAATATGCCTGTGCATCACTCCTATGTAGACTGTAAAAAGTACAGTCATCATGAGCATGCTGATTGTGATAGCCAGGCCGTATGCATTCTCCATGCGGGAGCCGCTTCTGAAATACAGGATAACGGCTGCGCAGAGGATCCACAGTATGTTGTTCACTAAAGGTATGTATATCTGCCCGTGTGTGTCTGACGGATACCTGACATTCAGATGCGGCATCAGATCAAGAGCCGCCGCCTCGTGCACAAGCGTATAACTTCCGCTTATCAGTGCCTGGCTGGCGATTATGGCAGCCATGGCGCTGAGCACGATGGCTACAGGACGCATCCCCTGAGGCAGCATCATATAGAACGGGTTCAGATCGTGTATCGCAGCCATCTCAGGGTTATTGCGGTTAGCAAGTATCCATACGCACTGTCCCATGTAGTTGAGTATCAGGCAGGTCTTTACGAAAGGCCAGCTGCGCATGATGTTTTCCTTTCCTACATGGCCCATATCAGTATACAGGGCTTCGGCTCCGGTCGTACAGAGGAATACGCTTCCGAGTATCATGAGGCCCGCCTTATTGCCGGGGCTGAAGAGCACTCTTACAGCATAGATAGGGTTGAGCGCCCTGATTATCGTAAGATCGCCAAGCGAAAGCCATACTCCGGTCAGGCCCAGATAAAGGAACCATATCATCATCACAGGTCCGAACATCTTACCGATCGAGCTTGTGCCGCTTCGCTGTATCATGAACAGTACGCTTACGATGGTGAGCGTGATGACGATCACCACGAACTGCCCTTCTCCGAGAAGCCTGTTCATGAAAGGTATGCTCCGCAGGCCCTCGACAGCTGTCGTAACTGTTACAGCCGGTGTCAGCACTCCGTCTGCAAGCATCGTGCATCCGCCTATCATAGTAGGGATGATAAGCCATTTTCCATAGTCCCTGACGAGTGTGTAAAGGGCGAATATTCCGCCTTCACCATGGTTGTCTGCCTTAAGCGCAATGAGAACGTGTTTTACTGTCGTCAGCAGTGTGATGGTCCAGATAACGAGTGAAAGAGATCCGATTATGAAATCCGGATCGACATACTGGATGCCCCCGTTGCCCTCTACTATGGACTTCATTACGTACATAGGAGATGTTCCGATGTCGCCGTACACGATGCCTATAGCGACAAGTATCATTCCCATGCTGAATTTACTCTTTTGCGGTTCTGTCTGGTTACCTAGAGGTCTTCCCATTTCTTTATGCCTTCTTTATGAAATGAATTCTTCAAATGATGTTTAAACGAATTGATTATAGCATAACATGCATATATTGGCTGGTCTATTTTTTGTTCCTGCAGGTGTCATAAAGCTTCTGATACTTTATGGCATGAAACTGTTCTCCTGTTATTGCCAGATGCCTTTTTTTATAGGTGAATACAAGAGTTTTGCCGAAGTAAAGCATGTCCATTCCCCTTATGTCTTCAAAGAGGTATTCATCCTTTCCGATAACGAATCTGTCTTTATACCCTTGTATATCTCCGGAGCACAGATCAGTCCTGCTGTGGTCACTAAGAACTTCATACAAAACCACATCCGTATCGCAGAAGACCGGCTGATCCCCTTCGAAAGCCTCTATGTACCTGCAGGTTTCCTCTTCCGACCAGACTCCCCAGTCGTATACGCTGTCGAATCTGAGTCCTTCACCATCGAGGAATCCCCGGGTCGTATATCTTCCGGACTGACCGCAGTTGCTGCAGCGGAATCTGTCATCCTCAGTTACCATAGTATCAAAAGCGCCGCAGCAGGAGCATTTCACAAGGTAGTTCTCCAGACCCTCTGCCAGTCTTTCGCCCTTGTATTCATACATGTTTTTGCGCTGCGTTTCGTAAGCGTTCTCGTACAGATCCCTGTTTATGCAGTCGGTGAGCTCAGCTATGCTCATATTCTTAATCTCTTCCGATGAATATATATTGACTATATTCCCTTTCATCGGACCGGTTCTGGTCGTATATGCCCATCTCGGAGCAACAAAATACCCGCCTTCTATATGGTATGTTGCAAGCGCACAGCCGGCTGTCCTGACCAGTTTAGCCATGCTGCTGTCTATCTTCATAGTCTCACCGTTGAAGGACCTGCTGCCCTCAGGAAAAATCATTACATTATGGCCGGCCTTTATCCTTCTGAGGACCTCGCGCATGGTATCTATCGATGAGGATCCCTTATATGTGAATATGGGATCCTGTCCCCATTTCATCTTCGGGCCTGCTTTTGTCCGGAGCAGATGTTCCCCTGCCACATAATACATGTGCTCGGCAAAAGCGCCCGCAACCATTATCATATCTACTTCAGTAAGATGATTGGATATTACTATGTACGGCTCATCTTTTTTGCTTATCCTGTCTGTTTTGAATCCATACTTGCGGAGGATCAGCGGAGCAAGGCTCCCGACAGTCTTATATATAAACCTGTATCTGAATTTCATGCGGTCTTTTTTCACGGCCGTATCTCCCCTGTCATTTTTATGTTTCCTGGTATATGCAGTCATTATAACACAAATATGTATTCTCTAACTCCACAATAAAAGCACCCACAGCTGTTGATGTGAGTGCTTTTCATATCCGTATGATTCAGAAGGATCCTTTACAGGAGGCTTACTGAAGCGATAAGTCCTGCAAATACGATCGATACCATGGATACCAGCTTGATCAGGATATTGATCGAAGGACCGGATGTATCCTTGAACGGGTCGCCGATAGTATCGCCGACAACAGCAGCCTTGTGGTTGTCGCTGCCCTTGCCGCCGAAGTGACCGGCTTCGATATACTTCTTGGCGTTGTCCCAGGCACCGCCCGAGTTAGCCATGAAGATAGCCATGATGAAGCCGGATACAGTAGCTCCGCAGAGCATTCCGACTACTCCGAGTCCGCCCAGGATGAGTCCTGTTACGATAGGAGCTGCAATGCCTACGCATGCAGGCAGGATCATTTCCTTAAGAGAAGCCTTTGAGCAGAGGTCTACGCAGCGTGCGTAATCTGCTTCCGCCTCGCCTTCCATGAGTCCAGGGATCTCCTTGAACTGGCGTCTTACCTCAAGCACTACGCTCTGAGCAGCGCGGTTTACGGCGCCCATCGTGAGTGATGAGAAGAGGAACGGCAGGCAGGCTCCGATGAAGAGTCCTACCAGTACCTTAGGATCGAGCAGGTTCAGTGTGAGATCCTGTCCGTCAGGCATGTATACAAGAAGCTTTTCCTTGAAGTTTGCGATAAGTGCGAGAGCTGTCATACCGGCAGAACCGATAGCGAAGCCCTTTCCTGTAGCGGCTGTAGTGTTGCCGAGCGAGTCAAGTGCGTCTGTTCTCTCACGTACTTCAGGCGGGAGTCCTGCCATCTCAGCGATGCCGCCTGCGTTGTCAGCTACCGGGCCGTAAGCGTCTGTTGCCAGTGTGATACCAAGCGTGGAAAGCATTCCTACGGCTGCCAGCGAGATTCCGTAAAGGCCTATGCTCGACGGCGCTACATCTACAGGACACATTCCTGAGCAGTAGTAAGCGATGATGATAGCTGCTCCGACGATAAGGATCGGGAGAGTTGTGGACATCATGCCTGTGCCGAGTCCGCTGATGATGAGTGTAGCGGTACCTGTCTGTGAAGATTCAGCGATCTTCTGTGTTGGCTTGTATGTATCCGAAGTGTAGTACTCTGTGCAGAGTCCGATCAGAACTCCGGCAAGAAGGCCGGCAATGATGGCCAGATAGAGTCCGTAGAACTCGATTCCGAAAAGCCACCATACCAGTACGAACGAGAATACTGCAGTAGCGATAGCTGAGAAGTTTGTGCCGCGGCGGAGAGCTGCGAGCAGGTTCTTCTGGCTTGCGCCTTCTTTTGTCTGTACGAAGAATGATCCGATGACGGAGAATACTACTCCGACGGCTGCCATCAGCAGAGGCAGCGCTACGGACTTGACACCGAGGCCGCTTGCATAGAATGCGATGGCTCCGAGAGCGCATGTCGATACCATGGATCCAACATAGGATTCATAAAGGTCAGCGCCCATTCCGGCTACGTCACCGACGTTGTCTCCGACGTTATCTGCTATAACAGCAGGGTTACGCGGGTCATCCTCAGGGATTCCTGCTTCGACCTTGCCTACGAGGTCAGCGCCGACGTCAGCAGCCTTTGTGAAGATACCACCGCCTACACGGGCAAAGAGCGCCATTGAGGAAGCACCCATTCCGAAAGTTACCATTGCGGCTGTGATGTTCTCGAGTGTTCATGGAATACGAGGTCGAGCAGCGCATACCACAGTGAAATGTCAAGCAGGCCAAGTCCAACTACCGTGAATCCCATTACCGAACCGGCTGAGAATGCTACTCTGAGTCCCTTGTTGAGGCTCTGCTGAGCCGCGCATGCAGTACGGTCGTTTGCGCGTGTTGCGATGCTCATTCCGATATAGCCGGAAAGTCCCGAGAAGAAACCTCCTGTTATGAACGCGAACGGTACATACCAGGTCAGCTTGTGAGCTGCAGCCATTCCGCAGAGCACACAGAACATGACAATGAAGAAAATGATTACCGTACGGTACTGGCGCTTGAGGAATGCGCTTGCTCCTGTACGCACGAACTGCGAGATCTGTTTCATCCTGTCTGTGCCCTCATCGGAGTTGAGGACCTTTTTTGCCTGAGCATAGGCGAAAATCAGAGCACAGATGGAAGCAAACAGACTTATCCAATACAGATGCGAAAGTAAATAATCTTGCATAATGAATGCCTCCTTATCAATCTACAAAACAATTCACTATTTCATGACTACTTTTATTACATAATATTATATGCAAGGAGAATATTGTTCTCAATGAAAAACAATGCATTGTTTTGTTTTTATTTGTTTTTTAGTATAGCAGATTGCTTGAAATTTACAACAAAGTCTGCAATTATTCTTGTTTTTTTGACAATAATTTCAAGAATGTTTTGTTATGTTTCACAAAGCTGTTTCTGCATATTCGCCCTGCATATTCCTTCCCGTAAATGCAAAAACACGCTTATGAGGCATGCATGTCTCATAAGCGTGTCTGAGTTTTTTAAACCGGCGTCATTGCCATTATGCGGCATTAACCCCTCTTTTCTGCGATAGCAGCCTGTGCAGCAGCCAGTCTTGCGATAGGCACTCTGAACGGCGAGCAGGATACATAGTTGAGTCCTACCTCATGGCAGAAATGGATGGTTGCAGGCTCTCCGCCGTGCTCTCCGCAGATTCCGAGCTTGATGTTCGGTCTGGTCTTCTTTCCGCCTTCAACAGCTATCTTTACGAGCTTGCCGATTCCGGACTGGTCGAGTGACTGGAACGGATCGGTGTCAAAGATACCCTTATCCACGTATTCCTTAATTATCGAACCCGTGTCATCTCTGGAGAATCCGAATCCCATCTGTGTGAGGTCGTTTGTACCGAACGAGAAGAACTCTGCTTCCTCAGCGATCTCATCTGCTGTTACTGCAGCTCTTGGGATCTCGATCATTGTACCGACCATGTACTTCATGTCTTCTCCGGACTCGGCGATCAGCCTGTCAGCAGTCTCAACGATGGTCTTCTTGACAAACTTGAGCTCGTTGACGTGACCTACCAGAGGTACCATGATCTCAGGAACTACATCAAGGCCTTCCTCCTTGCGGACCTCAAGTGCTGCTGTGATGATAGCCTCAGTCTGCATTTCTGCGATCTCAGGGTATGTAACAGCCAGTCTGCATCCGCGGTGTCCCAGCATAGGGTTGAACTCGTGGAGTTCGAGAGTCTTGTTGACTACCTTCTCATAAGGGATGCCGAACTGCTCGGAGAGCTGTCTGATATCCTCATCTGTCTTAGGAAGGAACTCGTGAAGAGGCGGGTCAAGCAGTCTGATGGTTACAGGTCTGTCGCCCATTGCCTTGTAGATGCCTTTGAAGTCTTCCTTCTGATATGGCAGGAGGCCTGCGAGAGCCTCTCTTCTCTCCTCTTCATTCTCAGCAAGGATCATTCTTCTGATCTTCGGAATCCTCTCATCATCGAAGAACATATGCTCTGTACGGCAGAGTCCGATGCCCTCTGCACCGAATGCTACGGCCTGTACAGCATCTCTTGGGTTGTCGGCGTTTGTTCTGACCTTGAGGGTCCTTGCCTCATCAGCCCACTCCATGATCTGTCCGAAATCTCCGGAAAGCTCAGGAGCAAGAGTTTTTATAGCTTCTGTGTAAACGTTTCCGTCTGTACCGTTCAGTGAGATGAAGTCTCCCTCAGTGTAGACCTTTCCGCCTACTGTAAGAGTCTTGCTGGCCTCATCGACCGTGATCTCCTTGCAGCCCGAAACGCAGCACTTGCCCATTCCTCTTGCAACTACAGCTGCGTGTGATGTCATGCCTCCGCGTGCAGTCAGGATACCTTCAGCGGCTACCATGCCGGCGAGGTCCTCAGGAGAAGTCTCTTCTCTTACGAGGATGACCTTCTTGCCCTCAGCTGCAAATGCAGCAGCGTCGTCTGCGGAGAATACGATCTGTCCTGTAGCAGCGCCCGGAGATGCAGGAAGTCCCTTTGTTACAGGTGTTGCCTTCTTTAGCTCATCGGCATCAAATACAGGGTGAAGAAGCTGGTTGATCTGATCAGGCTCTACTCTCATAACAGCAGTATCCTTGTCGATCAAACCTTCCTTTACGAGATCTACAGCAACCTTTACCGCAGCAGCTGCTGTTCTCTTGCCGTTACGTGTCTGCAGCATGTAGAGCTTTCTGTCTTCAACAGTGAACTCCATGTCCTGCATGTCCTTGTAGTGGTTCTCGAGGGTGTTGGCGATCTTCTCGAACTGAGCATATACTTCAGGGAAAGCGTCTGCCATCTCTGAAATAGGCTGCGGCGTTCTGATGCCTGCCACTACGTCCTCACCCTGAGCGTTTACGAGGAACTCTCCGAAAAGCTTGTTCTCGCCGTTAGCAGGGTTACGTGTGAATGCCACGCCTGTGCCGGAGTCGTTTCCGCTGTTGCCGAATACCATCGACTGTACGTTTACAGCTGTTCCGAGGGAATCGGAGATTCCGTACATCTTTCTGTACAGGATGGCTCTGTCGTTGTTCCACGATCTGAATACAGCCTTGATAGCCTCAAGCAGCTGATCCTTAGGGTCCTGAGGGAACTCTCTCCCGAGCTCTCTCTTAACGACTTCCTTGTAGCCTTCGATGACTTCCTTCAGGTCTTCAGTTGTCAGCTGAACGTCGAACTCAACGCCGGCCTTCTTCTTCTGGCTTTCGAACACTGCATCGAAATTTGATTTTTTGATCTCCATGACTACGTCGCCGAACATCTGCATGAATCTTCTGTAGCTGTCATAAGCGAATCTGTCATTGCCTGTCTTCTTTGCAAGGCCTTCAACAGCGATGTCATTGAGACCAAGGTTGAGGATCGTGTCCATCATGCCCGGCATCGAGATCGGTGCTCCGGATCTTACGGAAACAAGCAGAGGGTTCTCGTTGTCACCGAACTTCTTGCCCATTACCTCTTCGAGCTCAGCGATGTGCTCCCAGACTTCATCAATAACTTCCTGAGCAAGGACTCCGCCATCCTCAGTGTACTTTCTGCACACGTCTGTAGTGATAGTGAATCCGAAAGGTACCGGAAGTCCGATATTGGTCATCTCAGCAAGGTTGGCGCCCTTGCCGCCGAGCAGAGCTCTCATATCCTTTGTACCTTCATTGAATGAATAAACATATTTTGCCATAGGCCCATTCTCCTTTTATTTTCTTTATCTCCCTGATGCATTAACGCATCAGTCAATGGCTTATTAGAAACGCAGTCTCTCTTCGATATAGTTTCTGACCTCAGATACAGGCACTCTCACCTGCTCCATGGTATCACGGTCACGTATGGTCACCGAGCCGTCTTCAGCAGTATCGAAGTCTACGCAGATGCAGAACGGTGTTCCGATCTCATCCTCTCTTCTGTAACGTTTTCCGATCGATCCAGCAGCATCATACTCCACCATGAAGTATTTGCAGAGTTCCTCATATACCGGCCGTGCTACATCTTCGAGCTTCTTTGAAAGCGGAAGCACAGCTGCCTTGTAAGGTGCAAGTGCCGGATGCAGTCTGAGGACCGTACGCACATCTTCCTTACCCTTGGCGTCTGTAAGGATCTCCTCATCATAGGCATCCACGAGGAACGCCAGGACGAGTCTCTCAACACCTACGGATGGCTCTATGCAGTACGGAACATATCTCTCATTGGTTTCAGGATCGAGATAGCTCATGTCTTCGCCCGAATGCGTCTGGTGTGCCATGAGGTCGTAGTCGGTACGCGACGCGACGCCCCAGATCTCGCCCCAGCCGAACGGGAACAGATACTCTATATCCGTTGTTGCGTTGCTGTAATGCGAGAGTTCCTCAGGAGTGTGGTCTCTGAACCTTGTGTACTCAGGCTTCAGCCCCAGGTTGCTTAGGAAGTTTAAGCAATACGACTTCCAGTATGCGAACCAGTCGAGTTCAGTGCCCGGTTTGCAGAAGAATTCAAGCTCCATCTGCTCAAATTCTCTCACCCTGAAGATGAAGTTTCCCGGTGTGATCTCATTTCTGAATGACTTTCCGACCTGAGCGATACCGAAAGGTATCTTTTTGCGGGCCGTTCTCTGTACGTTCTTGAAATTGACAAAGATACCCTGTGCCGTTTCAGGCCTCATGTAGATCTCGGACTTTGAATCCTCGGTCACTCCCTGGAATGTCTTGAACATCAGGTTGAACTGTCTGATTCCCGTGAAGTCACTCTTGCCGCAGTTAGGACACTTGATGGCCTTGTCAGTGATGAAGTTCTCCATCTCTTCTCTCGACCATCCGTCAACTATGACTTCTTCATCAGGCTCATTCTCCTTGTACCAGTCTTCTATGAGCTGGTCTGCTCTGTAGCGGGTCTTGCATGATCTGCAGTCGATCAGCGGATCGCTGAATCCGCCTACATGTCCTGAAGCCACCCATGTCTGCGGGTTCATCAGAATGGCTGCATCGAGCCCTACGTTAAGCTTCGATTCTCTTACGAACTTCTGTCTCCAGGCGTCCTTGATGTTGTTCTTGAATTCTACGCCGAGCGGACCGAAGTCCCAGGTGTTTGCAAGTCCGCCGTATATTTCCGATCCCGGGAAGATATAGCCTCTGTTTTTGCAGAGAGCGATTATCTTCTCCATGGTTACGGCTCTGTCGGTTACAGGGATGTCTTTTTTATCTATAGGCATATATTAAAGCTCCTCGTCCTTAAATTCTTCTTCGATGATATCTTCAGCATCACTCTGCTTGTATGCATCGGATGCATCCTTGATAAGTTCTTTTACAGTCTTTCCTGCTTTCTTAGCAAAGCTGTCGATGGTGTTCATGAGCTCATCGAGTGTCTCCTTGTTGATAGCATCCTGAGCCTTGTCCACTCCTTTTACGACAACTCCTCTTGCCTTGTCATAGACTCCGATGACTTTACCCTCGATGTCTACTACTTTGCCCTTGTCATCAACAAAATCGATGCTGCACTGAGTGCCCATGGCAGCTACTATGCCGAGGATGGCTCCCCATGGCACGAGCAGGGCACCGATGACGCCTGCCGTTACAGGGAAGTTCACGATGGTCTTTTCACCTTTGCTTACGAGTATCCTCGAAACATTTCCCTTGTCTACGATCTCCTTGAGCTTCGCGAACAGCGGGCTGTCCTTGAGGCTGCCGCCGTCTACTTTATCATGCTCCTTGTTCATCGTTTCTTCGAGTGCGATGATAGCATCCACCACGCTGCCGTCAGCAGCTTCAAGAGCGGCCTTTGCTTCAGCATAAGTTGAGCCCGTTCTGTCCTTTACGAGTTCGATTTTTTCGAGTGTTATCTCCATTCTGTCTATACCTCCAATCCTCTGGCTGATCTGAGTACATCCACCCCAAGATAGCGGTCTGTGTACCCGGAAATTATCTCTCTGACCTCATTGCGCACTTCGGGTCTGAGGTCTACTTTTTCGAACGTTTTTATAGGCTTTGATTCAAAGTACCTAAACACATTGATTATATCGAAATCCGGCCTGTAAATCAACGAACCGGCTTCCCCTTTCTCTTCTGCGGCGCATTCAGGACAGATGATACCGCCGCCTGAAACCGAGAACATTTTAAAGCCGTCTCCAAAGTTTTCAGGAGCCTTGCCGCAGTTTACGCAGCAGCCGAGTTCAGGCGCCACGCCAAGTGTCCTTAATGTCTTGACTATGAAAGCATACAGCAGTGTATCGGTGCCGGTTTTGCATTCAGAAACAGATTGCAGGAATTCCAGGCTCAGATCAAACAGGCGTGGAGCCGGAACTCCCTCCTCGAGCACCTTGTCGAGGTATTCTATGAATGCAGATGCGTTCATGAAGCGGTCTATGTCTTCTCCTATCGAGTAGAAGCTCCTGTTCACCTGTGCGGAGTTGATGCTGTATGCCTCTCTTCCCTTGAATATGTCATATTCGGCATAAGTAAAAGGACGAAGCGCCAGCGCTGCCTTGCTGCGCGACTTCTCGTTTACGGAAGTCCCCGCTGACAGCTTGCCGTACTGCTTCGTAAAAAGGACGATCATGCGTCTGTTATTCGCGATTTTTCGTTGGCGTAATACTATGCCTTCTGTGTTAATGATCATAATCAGGATCAGCCGCATCTTCCCCGGTGATGTCTCCGGCGTGCGGCCTAAGTTCTACTCATCTTTGTAGCCCCAGCTGCGTATGGTTTTTTCGGAATCGCGCCAGCCTTCCTTCACTTTTACGAAAAGGCTCAGGAACACCTTGCGGCCTAGAAGGTCTTCTATCTCAAGGCGGGCTGCCTTGCCTACCCCTTTCAGCTTGTTTCCGCCCTTTCCGATTATGATACCTTTATGCGATTTCTTTTCACAGTAGATCACGGCAGAGATCTCCACCGCGGCACGCGGATCCTCAGGCTCTGTGAAAGACTCTATCTCCACAAAAACACCATGCGGGACTTCATCATCGAGATAGTTCATGAGCTTTTCCCTTATGATCTCGCTCACGATGAACCTTGCAGGATCTTCCGTAGCAATGTCATCCGGATAATACATCGGTCCTTCGTTCATGTATCCCGCGAGCCTGTCGCGGAGCATGTCGATGTTATCGCCCCTGAGAGCTGAAACTCCGTATATATCATCAAAAAGGCCGGTGCTTTCGTATCTGTTGTATAGTTCAAGGTACTTTTCCGGTCCTATAAGATCAGTCTTGTTTATAGCCAGGAGCTTAGGAGCCGTGGTGTTTTCGAGCAGTCTGAGTATCGCTTCGTCACCTCTCCCGAAGTCAAGAGTCCCGTCAACTATAAGCAAAACAACGTCAACATTGCCCAGAGTGTTGACGGCTGTTTCGTTTATGGCCTGGCCAAGCTTGTTGTGCGGTTTGTGGATCCCCGGCGTATCGAGGAACACCATCTGCAGGCCGCTGCCATTATCGTAACCGAGATCCGTGTAGATACCGGTTATCCTGTTTAACGTTGTCTGAGGCTTGGCCGATGTTATGGCGATCTTTTCGCCCAGCATTTTGTTCATCAATGTGGACTTGCCGACATTCGGCCTGCCTGCTATACCTATGAATCCTGATTTCACTTCTTTCTTTTGACTCCTATCGCTGACAGAACTTCTTCCTCGCGGGCGCGCATCACGGCTTTCTCATTCTCTTCCATATGGTCGTAACCAAACAGGTGCATCACACTGTGCACAAAGAGGTAAAGCATCTCGCGCGTGAGTCCCGTTCCGTATTCTTCCGCCTGTCTCTCCGCCTGCTCAAAGCAGATGACCACATCGCCTATCAGTGTCTCTGTCTCATCATCCAGCAGGTCTTCGAGAAGATCGTCATGCCCCTCAAACTGAGGAAAACTCAGAACATCCGTTACGCTGTCCTTTTCCCTGTATTCGCGGTTGAGCTCAAGTATTTCACTGTCGTCAACTACCGTTACGCCGAGTTCGGGCTCATTCTCAAGTTCAACGTTATCAAGTTCACTGAACTCTGTTCTGAGCGCGATGTCTGCCGCCCTCTCCATGAGGTTCCACATCTCCGGCGTAAGCTTATCGAATTCGTCGTTGAATACTATCTGCATAAATCACCTGTCACTGACTTTATAGCCTTTTGAAGTTGTGGCTCTCACCCTGTTTTTATTGTCATACGAATCGTATGCCCTTATTATGCGCTTC
Source organism: Mogibacterium sp. (assembly GCA_017505405.1). Classification (GTDB taxonomy): domain Bacteria; phylum Bacillota; class Clostridia; order Peptostreptococcales; family Anaerovoracaceae; genus Crickella. The sequence continues at coordinate 1,454 of JAFVPI010000101.1, read as the reverse complement.
ACCAGCTCATGTCTCACTACGTCGACCTCGGAAAAGGTGTTGAACCTTATGCCTTCGACACCGCTGAGGACCTTGCGCGCCTCCTTGAGTCCCGAGACAGTACCACTAGGAAGATCTATCTGAGTGATGTCTCCGGTAACGACTACCTTTGAGTTGAAGCCCATTCTGGTGAGGAACATCTTCATCTGCTCACGCGTGGTATTCTGGGCTTCGTCAAGTATTATGAATGCGTTGTCGAGAGTACGGCCTCTCATGTAAGCCAGCGGCACGACTTCTATCACGCCTTTCTCCCGGAGTCTGGCAGCCGCTTCGATCCCGAGCACATCATAAAGAGCATCGTAGAGCGGTCTCAGATAAGGATCTACCTTCTCCTGCATGTCGCCCGGCAGGAATCCCAGGCGCTCTCCCGCTTCCACAGCAGGCCTTGTCAGGATTATACGCTCAACTTCCTTATTCTTATATGCGTTTATCGCCATAGCGCAGGCAAGATATGTCTTTCCTGTTCCTGCCGGTCCTATGCCGAACACCATGTCCGCTGCGCGGATATTATCCACATAGTCCTTCTGCGCCTGTGTCTTAGGCTTGAGAGGCCTTCCGGTGTGTGTGTAGCATATTATGTCGCGCGATGCCTTCTGCTCATCAAAGCTCTTGCCTCCGGCTTCCATCTCGATAAGATAGCTGAGCTTCTGAGGATCGAGTTCCGGCTCTATGCTGAGTGCTTCGATAAGTCTGGCAATTATGCGCGCTGCAAGCTCGGGGTCCCTGCCCCTTATTGTCAGCACGTTATCGCGCAGAGACATCTCCGTGCCCGTGAACTTCTCAACGGAACGTATGTTGGCATCATAATTGCCGAAAAGTCCCTGTATGTTGATCTCTTCTGGTATGTTCAGTTTGTAATCCATAAATTCCTTGTGTGATCCTGAGGGATTCTTACTTGCCGCTGAGGAATTCCTTTACAGCCTTGTTGACAGCAGATCCGTCAGCCTTGTCCTTAAGCTCTGCCATGACGCTCTTCATCAGCTTGCCCATGTTCTTCATGCTGGCTTCGATATCCAGTTTTTCAGCTATCTCCTGCACCTTGGCTCTGATCTCCTCTTCGCCCATTTCCTCAGGCAGATAGGTCTTGAGTATCTCGATCTCCTTCTTGTACCCCTCAACCATGTCGTCTCTTCCGGCCTTTGCGAAGTCCTCAAGAGCATCCGCTCTCATTTTGACCTGCTTCTTTATTATCTTGACGATATCTGCATCATCGTCAAGTGTGACTCTCTGATCCACCTCGTACTGCTTGATGGCAGCTCTTACCATATTCACTGTGTTCTTTCTGAGGGTATCAGCGCTTTTCATCGCGTCCTTGTAGTCCTGCATCAGCTGTTCTTTAAGACCCATTGCATTTCTCCTTTTTATCTTTTAAGAAAAAATGCGAACCGGTAAAAGCTGGTTCGCATCTCCGTTTT
>JAFVPI010000100.1 GCA_017505405.1 Mogibacterium sp. | reverse complement strand
TGCAGTTCGTGACAGATGACCTCATCAGATTAGCTCTTGCCATGGTCGATGCGGGAGCGGACGTGATAGCGCTGTCTGACCCGAGCGGCACAGGAGAGATACTCGGGCCGAAGTTCTTCGATGAATATGCAGTCACTTATATCAATCAGGTGGTCGATGCAGTCAAGGCTGCCGGCGCAAAAACCATAGTCCATATCTGCGGACAGATGAAATCCGTATATGACAAGGTCGCAAAGATCCACAGTGACGCTTTCAGTTTCGATGCCGTCGTATCTCTCAGAGAGGCAAGAAAGAACCTGCCTGACAAAGTAATCATGGGCAATGTCAGCACCTTCGCGATAGAGATGCAGGAGGAGAAAACAGTAGACAAGCTGACGAGAGCCAGCTACGCAAACGGTTCGGATATAATATCGCCAGCGTGCGGACTGGGAATGGGCTCTCCTTTGAATAATGTTCAGCAAGTGCTAAAGACCGTCAAGACCTTCGCGGATTAGGATAATCCTACCACCGTGTTCCTGAAAAAGCCTTTAACCAGTTCACAATATCCAAAACAGAATAGCCTAATTATTATGAAAGGGCTATGACACAATATTGAGGAGTTTTTAGAAAAAAGGTACAGATTCAGGCAGAAAACTTTATATATGTACCTTTTTATCAAAGAGACATGCGAACCAGAGAAAAAGACTTAACGATAACCCGTTAATTCATGGTTATCGTAAACTGGTTTTCTCTCAAAACGTGACTGGTGAACGAATTACTAGTCAGAAAGGTACATATACGGTTTAACTAGCGCGAATATGTACCTTTTGTAAAAAAAGTCCTTTCGGAAATGAATAAATGTGACGAGATACTAAAAAAAGAAGGAACGGAAAAGGAAGTCATTATTCCTGATGAAATGAGCAGCATAAGTGAACTGGCCTTTGCAGGTTCGGATGGGCTCGAGAGTATCTATATTCCGGACTCTGTGACCTCAATAGGCAATTATGCTTTCATGAACTGCTATGCTTTGCGCGAGATACGCATGCCGGAGAGTGTGGACAGCATTGGGGCAGGACTTTTCCAGAACTGCTGGCAGCTGAGAAGCGTCAGGATGCCTGAAGGCACGCTTACGCTCGGGACCGACATGTTTGAGAACTGCCACGATCTTGCGGAGATATGGCTTCCTCTTTCGCTTAAAGAGGCGGCGCGTACATCTCTTAGCGGATGCAGGAGTCTCAGGGCGATCCATATAAGCCCGCAGCAGATAGAGATACTGCCGCCGTCAGCGCGGTATACGGCCGTATTAACTTATATGGAAAAGAACGCGGAAGAAGCTGAGGCAGGAGATGACTCCGCGATAATAGAGAAATATGTGAGAGGACGTCAGAAGTCATTCCTCGATCTGGCGATAAACAGGAAGAGCACTGATTCCGTGAGGTACATGGTATCGCACAGTCTGATCGATGAAGAGGCACTGAGAGAATACCTGAATAAATCTGCAGTTTCAGGCAGGGTTGAGATAACTGCGCTTCTTCTGGACAGCCTGAAAGACAGCAGAGAAAAACACGGATTGAGTGACGATCCGTTCGAATAAAGGAAGTACAAAAATGGGTGAAATAAGAGAATACAAATGTACTTATTCCAACTCGGTCGGGATAAGTGCCGAAGTGACTTCGGGTCTCGGTCTTGAGTTTCCTGATGCATACATGCACAGCGAGACCATGCAGGTGCTGGCGAAAGCTATAAAGGAGCATGACGGAGCAGAGTTTTGTCTGCTGCCTTTCTGCCGCACGGTCGAAGCTGAGGCGATGGGAGCCGTGCTCAATTACGGAGATGCCAACACCGGGCCAAGGGCAAAGGATCCTGTCTGCAGCACCAGCGAAGATGTTCTTGCGCTTCCTGATGTTGATGTGACAAAGGGCAGAATGGCCGAAGTTCTTGATGCCTGCAGGTCGCTCAAGGAACAGGGTGAAACGGTCTGCCTCGAGGTGACAGGCCCGTTTACCATCCTTCAGGCGCTGATGGAGCCGAGGAAGGTCTTCAAAGCGTACAGAAAAGACCATGACGGCATGGTAAAAGTCTTCGAAAAACTGGGGAATTCGCTGCTTGCATACATCGAGGCTGGCAAAAGAACCGGAGTGGATGTATTCATCTTCTCAGATTCTGCCGGAGCGCCGGAACTTCTCGGACCTAAATTCATGACTCAGGCGGTAGAGGACTTCTATCATCCGTTCCTGAAAAAAGTTGAGGAGCTTATGGATGACAGCTGCATATTCCTCCTTTGCCCAAAATTCACCTTTGCGGTGATAGATACAGGATTCGGTGAGTTCAGGGAGCATGAGCTTGAGCCGGGCACAGATTTCCTTGATGCCATGCTCCAGATGAGAGGCAAGGCGAAGATCGGCGGTCAGGTCTGTATCAAGAATATAGGCGTTAAACTCGCGAATGGAAGATTCAGAGAGATCGTACTCAAATAAACGATCCGGGCCATGCAAAAGGAGAACAGTTTGGATCTGTCAGGATATAAAAAGAAGATATTTATAGCTTGTTCAATGATCGAAGACGAGATCAACGCCGCCTTCGATCGTTTTGAAATACAAGATATAGAAATATGGTGGCAGGAGAGGGGCCATCATAATGATCCCGACAAGCTGCGCGAAGTTGTGCAGGCAGAGATAAGGAGGGCTGAGGATGCCGGGGCAGATCTGATACTGCTTGGATACGGACTCTGCGGAAACGGAGCGGTCGGCTGGCATACAGAGAAGGCAACGCTTGCCATGCCGAGGTTTGATGACTGCGTCAATATGATGCTCTGTACCGGAAAGAGGGACAGGCGCAATTACCTCAATGCCGGCCATATGTATCTGACAGGCGGCTGGAGCCGTGATGAGGGAGCTCTTATCGACATGTTCGAAAGCTATCTGGCTAAATACGGAAAAAGAAAAGCCGACAAACTGATGAAGATGATGCTCGATTCATATACGAGCGTCACCGTGATAGATACAGGCTGCTATGAGCTGGAACCTGTAGTAGCGTATGCTGATGAATGCGCGGAACGCTTCTGCCTCGAAAGGCGCATCGTTCCGGGAGGCAATGAAGTTATGCAGAAGCTGATCAGCGGCTGCTGGGATGAAGACATCATCGTAAAAGATCCGGGCTCACCGGTGGCAGAAGAAGAATTCAATTTTGATGGGGAAGCGGGGGCGGAATACGGTCAGCTCCTGAGGAGGACCAGATGACAGTAAGAAAAGATCAGATGACATCGAATGAGCGCATGAGCGCTTACTTTGACGGTAAGGAAGTCGACAGGCTGCCTGCCATGCCTATGATAGACTCAGTCGGACCAAGACTGATAGGTCAGAATTACAGATTCAAGAAGCTCTCTGCAGAAAATCAGGTGCTTGTACAGAAAAAAGCATATGAGCTTCTTGGCCTTGACGGACTGTCAATTGAATACGGGCTGCACGGGATAGGCCAGGCATGCGGCACGGTGCTCGGAGACAATGAGAAATCCGCGGCGCATATCGTTGAGCATGTTCTGAAGGACCTGAAAGATGTAGATAATCTGGATCCGGAGTGTGTGCTGAGAAAGAATGATCCGTGGATCGAGCTCTGCTGCACGGCCTGCGAGATGCTTGTTGAGCAGATGGGGGACGTAGTAGGGACCAGTGCCAGCCTGACAGGCCCGCTTACAGCTGCTGCAAGTATTTATCCGATCCCGCAGCTTCTCAAAGCTACAAGAAAGCAGCCGGACCTCGTGGATAAGCTGCTGAGATTCTCGACTGATGCTCTCATAGCTGTCAGCGAGGAATTTGCAAAGTGCGGAGTGGATATTTTCATATGCGATCCTGTTGCGTCGGGTGACATCATCAGCGAAAAGATGTATCGGGAACTGGTTCTGCCTTACACAAAAGAACTTGCACCGGCAATACAGAAGCATGGCGTCGCAATGGGATATCACATCTGCGGAAACACCAACAAGATAACAGAAGCAATGCTCGAGTCGGGATGTGACATGCTGAGTGTCGATGTGAAGGTGCCTCTTCTCAGAGCAAAAGAGCTTGCCGGAGGAACAGTGCCGCTGATCGGAAATGTGGATCCGATCAATACGATGATGCTCGGGACTCCTAAAGATGTTCGCTCAGAAGTGATGCGTGACATAGCAGACTGTGCAGATTCTCCAAATGGTTATATAGTCAGTACAGGATGCGATATACCGGTCGATGCGCCGATCGAGAATATTTATGCGTTCATGGATGCAGTCAGAGAATACGGTCCGGCCAGAATAGGGGAGAGTAAAAATCAGGAGCTTTCCAATAATTGAACATTGCATTAAGAATATCTAATCAGCAGGGCAGTTTTTGGCAAACTGCCCAATTTATTTTGCGTATTCATGTCAATAATGACAATTATTTGTCAAGGCTTAAAAAAAGACGCATTTTTATTCACTAATTTTATTTTGCTTTCATAAATAAAAGCGTTACAATGTCAAGGCTGTTTAAATAAACAAAAAAATAACAAAGGAATAATTAAAGAAAAAGGAGTAAATTATCATGGAAAATCAGAAGAAGAGCAGCGGTCTGGCGCTTGTGCCATTTGCTGTATTCATCATCATCTACCTCGGCGCAGGAATCATTCTGCAGTCCAAGGGCGTAGAGATGGCATTCTATCAGTTCCCTGCAGTAGTAGCTATGTTCATCGCAGTACTCGTTGCATTCGCAATGAACTACAAGGCAGGAATCAACACTAATTTCTCGATCTTTGCAAAAGGCGCAGCTAACGAAGACGTTATGGCAATGCTCATGATCTACCTGCTCGCAGGTGCATTCTCTGCAGTTGCAAAGTCGATGGGCGGAGTTGACGCTACAGTCAATCTGGGAGTATCGATCATCCCTGCATCTCTGCTCACAGCAGGTCTTTTCATCATCGCATCCTTCCTTGCAACAGCTACAGGAACTTCGATGGGAACAATCGGAGCTCTCGTACCTATCGCTCTCGGCGTTGTTGACAAGGCAGGACTCAGCCTTCCGCTCGTTATGGCAGCAGTAGTTTCCGGCGCTATGTTCGGAGACAACCTGTCCATGATCTCGGATACAACTATCGCAGCTACAAGAACTCAGCACGTAGAACTCAAGGACAAGTTCAGAACTAACTTCTGGATCTCTTTCCCTGCAGCTATCGTTACGATCATTCTGCTCGTTATCTTCGGAAGACCTGAAACAGCTCAGGCTCTCGAGGTAGGCGGATTCGATTTCGTAAAGGTCATCCCATATCTGCTCGTACTCGTTCTCGCTCTTATCGGAATGAACGTATTCCTGGTACTGACTATTGGTATCTTCGCAGCAGGCATCATCGGAATGGCTTACGGAGACATCACATTCATGGATTTCGCAGGCAACATCTGGGCAGGATTCCAGGGAATGATCGAAGTATTCCTGCTGTCCATGCTCTGCGGCGGTATCGCAGAAATGGCTAAGCACTACGGCGGTCTTAACTGGCTCATCGAGAAGCTGTCAAAGACATTCAAGGGCAAGAAGTCGGCTCAGGTCGGACTCAGCGCACTTGCTGCTCTGACAGACATGGCTACAGCAAACAACACTGTTGCTATCATCGTTGACGGTCCTATGGCCAGAGAGATCAGCGAGAAGTATGATATCGACCCAAGGAAGACTGCTTCCATCCTCGACATGTTCACATGCATCATGCAGGGACTCATCCCTTACGGAGCCCAGTTCCTCGTAGTAGCAAGCATGTGCGAGGGAAGAGTAAGCCCGCTCGACATCATCCCGAACAACTGGTACCTCTTCCTGCTCGCAATATTCGCTATCATTTCTTACTTTGTTCCTTGGTATGAGAACATCACACTCAAGGGCAAGTGGGACTGGAAAGAGAACAAGGTAGTAAATAACTAATAGTATCTCCATAACAATCCATAAGCTTATGCCGGGATCCGTAAACCGGGTCGCCGGCATTGCTTACTTATAAAGAGGAAGTAAAAAATGGGTATAATCGAACAATACGGACACGGACTGGAAATACCGAAGGATGAGCTCACCGCGATCGAAAGGGACAGACTTCTGAGCCAGGGCAAGGAAGTAGACCGCATCATGTGCTGCATAGATACGGGAGAGACTCTTGCTCCGATGATCGGACTGAAGGTAAAGGACTACTACTTCTCATCGCAGAAGATGCTTGAACTCGAACAATATATATATGACACTTTCCACTCGGACGGAGCCGGTCTTTCGACCACTCTCCGCGGAATGGCGGAAGCCATGGGCTCAAAGATAAGATACTTTGATCACAACATAGCTCAGCTCGAGGAGCCTGCTCTCGCAAGCCTTGATGAGGTAGACAAGGCAAAACTTGTCGATGTTGACAAGGACGGAAGACTTCCTATTATCCTTGAAGGCCTCAGAATGGTAAAAAAGGAGCTTGGCGATAAGGTCCCTGTAAGCGGAACCGTCACAGGCCCGTTCACCATCGCTGCAATGGTCGTCGGAACAGAGAAGCTTCTCATCGGCATGATAAAAAAGCCTGATAAGGTCAAGCAGCTGATGGAAGTCATCACCGAGAACAATGAGAGATATATTGCACGCATGCTTGAGATGGGAGTGGGCGTAGGATTCGCTGATCCTGTCAGCACAACATCGCTTCTCAGAGTAAAGCAGTATAAAGAATTCTCACTTCCGTACTTCCAGCACAATGTCGATTTCATCAAGAAGAACGGCGGAGGCTGCGGCCTTCACATCTGCGGCGGAAGCCGTAAGCTCTGGGAGACTCTCAATGAGACCGGGATCGGCTGCTTCGGGCTCGACAACATCGAGGACCTTGAAGAGGCGAAGGAAGTGCTCGGACCTCACATGGCTATCCAGGGCAATGTGCCTCCTGTAGATGTCATAAGGCTCGGCACACCTCAGGATGTACTGAGATCCAGCAAGGAGTGCATCAGAAAGGCATGGGATTCACCGAACGGATTCACCCTGACTTCAGGATGCCAGACTCCTATGGATACGCCGGCAGAGAACCTGCAGGCGCTCATGGATGCAGCGCGCATATTCGGAAGGTATCCGATCGACACGGATCTTCTGAATGCCGATCTGTAAAACGCATAAAATAAAGGGGCAATTATAGATTTATTCTATAGTTGCCTCTGTTATTTTACTCGTATAATTAAAAGGTAGGGGTCGTTTACTGCGGCCATCAAATCATTTCAGAATAGAAAGAGGGTTCAGTTTTATGGAAATCATTAAGGAACTGCCTGCGGTATTTGAAGAATTCGCAGAAGCAAGAAGAAACGCATTCGTAAACGTAAAGAAGGTAAAGGACCAGGGCATCCCGGTCATCGGTGCTTACTGCACTTATTTCCCAAGGGAGATAGCTCTGGCAGCGGGAGCGGCTTCTGTAAGCCTCTGCTCGACTTCCGGCGAGACCATTCCGTCTGCTGAGAAGGATCTGCCTGCAAACCTCTGCCCGCTGATCAAGTCCAGCTACGGATTCGCCAAGGACGACAAGTGCCCGTTCTTCTACTTCAGCGACATCGTCATCGGAGAGAATACCTGCGACGGAAAGAAGAAGATGTACGAGCTGATGAGCGAGTTCAAAGATGTGTTCGTCATGGATCTTCCTAACTCGCAGAGCGAGGAGGGCCTTGCCCTTTATAAAGAAGAATGCCTCAAGCTCAAGGCTTACGTTGAGGAGAAATTCGGCATCGAGATCACTGATGAGAAGATGCGCGAGGCCGTGAAGCTCGAGAACGAGATAAGAAGGGCCAAGAAGCGCCTGATCGATGTCATGAAGAACGATCCTTGCCCGGTATCCGGCATGGACATGTTCAAACTCCTGTACGGAAGCGACTTCAAGTTTGACCGCACACTTATCGTCGAAGAGCTTGATTCGATCAGAGAGAAGATCGTGAAGGAATACGCGGAAGGAAAGATGCTTGAGAAGAAGCCTCGCATCATCGTAACCGGCTGCCCGATCGGCGGAGTCACTGAGAAAGTCATCAAGGCTATCGAAGACAACGGCGGCGTTGTGGTAGCAATGGAGAACTGTGTCGGCGCCAAGCAGTACGACAGGCTCGTCGACGAGGATGCTGATGACATTTGGGAAGCAGTTGCGGAGAGGTACCTCAACATCGGATGCTCTGTAATGACACCGAACCCGAACAGATATGACCTGCTCGGAAGAACTATCGATGAGTACAAGGCAGACGGAGTACTTGAGATGACACTTCAGGCATGCCATACATATAATGTTGAGCACAAGTCGATCGAGAAGTTCTGCACAGAAGAGAAGAAGGTCCCATACTTCATGGTGGAGACAGACTACTCAACAGCAGACGTTGCTCAGCTCAATACACGTATCGCAGCATTCATAGAGATGCTCTAAACCGACACATGCAAATGCTGTAGAGCTGATGTGATATAAAAAGGGGATGAAACATCAGGAGATGCATGATCTTGCAGATCCTGATGTTTTTTATTGCCAGAAAGTGTTCTGCCATAAAAACTTCCGTCCCTGAAGCCTTTTTTCGGCGCTTGGGACGGAAGTTATACAGCCCGGGCACAAGCAGACTTCCGTCCCTGAAGCCTGTTTTCGGCATTTGGGACGGAAGTCGAT
>JAFVPI010000009.1 GCA_017505405.1 Mogibacterium sp. | reverse complement strand
TTATGGGAGATACCCCTGAGGCCGGCGACCTCATATTCTTCGACGGGGCTCAGGACGGAGGCCGCGATCATGTAGGGATCGTAACGGCCGTGGTCGATGACAAGGTCTTCACAGTGGAGGGAAACTCCAGCGACCTCTGCAGACAGAAGAGATACTACCTCGACGATCCTGCCATCTACGGATACGGAGTGATCAAACCTAAGAAGTAAAAAAATACGCTGTGTCCTGACATCAGGACACAGCACTTTTATTGCTTTATTTTTTTGTCTTCTTTTTTACCTTACATGCATTACCTTACATGCAGATCAGGCTCGATCGCTTCGAATACCGGAAGTATGCCGGTTTTTTCCGGAGTCTGGGCAGGAAGCTGCCAGAAGTCATGAGCGCAGTAGTTGTTGCCCTCTACGATGGCAGGTCCGTCAGGCGTGATGCCTATATCCCATCCGACATATCTGACCTGAGGAACCACCAGCGCTGCTTCCTTAGCCAGCTCACATGCTTCCTTGAACATCGGCACCTGATGTCCCATCAGCTTATAATGCGTCATCGGATGCTCGTCATATACGATAGCCATGGACCCGTCTCCGCTGACTCCCGGTGAGCAGATCTTGCCGGTCTCAAGATCGACACGCGTACCGAATCCGTAATTGTCTACCACGCGGCCGTTCAGGCCAAACTTCTGTGTCGCGAAGATAACGTGCGGGACTCTCTGTTTGTCTACTACCGTGATTATTCTCAGGCAGTTCATCGCATAAGGATATACCTTTTCGTTGTCAGGATGCTGCTTCAGCACTTCCTCGAGCAGCCAGGAATCCTCCTGCAGAAGCTCCCTGTACATCTCATCAAAGCTCTCGTAGTCATCGAGGTTCTTCTTCATGCATCCGTGTCCGCAGGAACCGTCCACCGGCTTACAGAAGATGACCTTATGCTTCTCAACGAACTCCCTTACCTCTCCTTTTGAAGATGTCTTGAAGTTGATGAAATCGCGCTTGATATAATCTTTGAAAAGATTATTGAAATCCTCTTTGTTATCAAAGAGGTGTTCATATGTATCATCGTTGAAGTGACTGATGAGCTTCTTGTTGCGCAGTCTTGTAAGGAAAGTATCGCGCTGCTCATCTGTCAGATCCCAGAAACCGAACGTGACATAATCGAAATACCCTGCGCCGAACTTTACTGCGCATTTCGCCATATCTGCAGTGATTGCAGCTTTGCTCATTCCTGAAAATTTTGCCGTCCTGTCGAGGACTTCCTTATACTCATCAAGGCTCATTCCCTTGAGGACCCGTATCATGTAACTAGGACTCAGCACCTTGTAACCTCCTTTTGATCTACATACAGTCATGTAATTCTACAATACATCGCGGCAAGTTGCCAGCATGTCGCATCAACATTTAATAATATTAATGCGTCCATACGCTTCAGCCTGATAAATGTGTTATATTTTGAAATAATTCATTAAACAGGGTCAATTTGCCCCCTCGTAATGGTAAAATAATAAACGCAGTTATCTGGATCATTTATGAAGGAAAAAGGATATGGAATTTACAGCCAATAAGAATAAAAGTATCAGCATTGAAACTTCCACCGGCGATTATGACCGCTGTGCCATACAGACGCACTTTGTTCAGATCGGTGAAGATTATATTGAACTCGTTAAGCGCTATGTGAAGCCGCTCTGGCAGGAAGGTGATCTGCTCGCAGTAGCAGAGAAGATCGTTTCACTCTGCCAGAACAACGTAATACCGAAGAAAGACGTTAAGGTCACAAAGCTTGCGAAATTTCTCAGCCGCTTCGCCACACAGCATAACTCGGCAGGCATAGGAGTGGGCGATGTTTATAAGATGCAGTACGCGATCGACATCAACGGAGGAGCAAAGGTTTTCCTCGCCGCTGTATGCGCCGGTTTCGGCAAGCTTGTCGGCAAAAAAGGCATTTTTTACGACATGGTAGGAGAAGAAGTCCGCGGCCTTGACGGCTTCTATCCGGATGTATTCCCTATTTATGGCGAGTTCGGCATTCCTCTCCCGAAGAATCCGAACGGTGTCTGCAACGAGATCAAAGAAAAGACGGGCATCTCGTGCATAATAATCGATGCGAACGATTTCACCCGCGATATCCTCGGAAAGAGCGACGATGTGACTCTCAATGACGAGCAGCTCTGCGAGATAATCAGGGACAACCCTGCCGGGCAGGATGACCAGTGCACACCGTTCATTCTTATAAGGAAGAAATAGTTATATGAACAAAACAAAAGTGTTCCGTTTCTTAGCGGAACACTATTTTTGTATATGGTTTTACTGTGCCTGATAGTAATCCTGCATGTCCCTGAGGTACTCCTCAAGGCATATGCCATTGCTCATTATGATCGCCGCATGCTCCTTACCGACATATCTGTAATGCCATGGTTCATAAATGATCTCCGTGATATCCTCCTTGTCTTTTGGATACCTTAATATGAAGCCGTAATCCTGACAGTGCTCCATGAGCCACTTCTGCGCCGGCATGTCCTCCTGCGCATCTATGAGCGGGTCGCCCCATCCCAGTGAATCTGCGTCGACTATATCCGCTGCCAGACCGCATTCGTGTTCACTGTGACCCGGCAAGGCGGTATCAGCCTTGTTCGCTGTGTGATCGTACAGGTATTGCTGGGTCTCACGGGTCCTGAATGTGGATATCAGGCGCGGTGAGTATCCCGCATCCCTGCAGTCCGAAAGCATCTCCTGAAGAGCATCATGTACTCTCGCATCTATATAATACCCGTCTTCGACTTCTACCGTCTCGATGTCGAAATCATCAGGCATCGCATTATAGTTGTTTACAAGTATCAGATACCACTGGGATTTCTCTTCGGCAATCTTATCGAGCCTGGCCTGCTCCTTTGCCTCTTCTTCAGATTTCTTCTGTACAGCTTCTTCAGCGGCTCTTTCTGCTTCCTCCAGCTGTGAGGCGTCAGCAATCTTATGGATAAGGAAAAATACCGCAGCGATGATCGCGATGGTTAGTATGAGTATGAGCAGTATCAGTCTGTTGGTTCTTTTCTTTCTCATGGATTTTTCAGGATTTTTTGCTGCGTTCAAGCGCAAGCAGAGCTGCGCCGTAAGCTCCGGCATATCTGCCGTCAGGCATGGCAAGCGCTTTTTTACCCAGCTTTTTGCTGAGAAGCGAAGCGAAGAATTCGTTATTGCTGAAGCCTCCGGTGATGATTATCGTATCCTGGAGCTCCTTCCTCTGCACAAGAGTCGCTACCTTGAGCGCTACCGAGTCTATGACTCCTGCAGCAAGATCCTCACGGCTCCGTCCCTCTCCCATATAGTTTATCACTTCCGACTCGGCGAACACGGTACAGAGTGAACTTATCGAGATCGGCTTTCCTATCTCTGCGAGCTCAAACAGCTCTTCGATCGTAAGTCCGAGCCTGTTGGCCATGACCTCGATGAACTTGCCTGTACCGGCCGCGCACTTGTCGTTCATAAGAAAGTCGATCGGCTTTCCGTTTTTTACATTTATGTATTTTGTATCCTGCCCGCCTATGTCTATGATGGTGCAGTCACGTCCGATCATTTCATATCCGCCTCTGCCGTGGCAGGTGATCTCCGTCACAACGCCGTCAGCATATTCCACGCTGATCCGCCCGTAACCGGTCGCGATTATGTCTGCATCTTCAATGTCCCCGTACCGCTTGACGAGGTCATCCCTGATGATGCCTGCAGTGATCTTGCTGTTCCATCCGGTCGGCAGTACTTCATAAACCGGCTCCATGCCCTCTTCAAGCACGCAGACCTTTGATGCAGTAGAACCGATATCTATACCTATATATTTTTTAGCCATATTTATGCCTCGTATTGTCAAATGTGTTGTTCAGTCCGCTGATCGAAAGATACGCCAGATCCTCAGCCTCAGCGATCTCCTTTATCCTGTCTACATCTTCTCCGTGCACAAGAAGAGAGACACCGCAGCAGACTGAAAGTTCCCGCGGAGTCGGACTTATCTGGGCATACATGCCCTTTCCCTTGAGCGACCTGTACATTGCGGTCGCATCCGTATGGTTCTGAAACAGTATATAGTAGTGCAGGTATTCTGCCATCAATAAAGCTCCTAAAAAGTATAGGGCGGAGACCGTCCGCCCTATATTTTAACATTTCTTTTCCTTCAGCAAAAGATTGTATTAACCGAGCATCTCGATGAATGCGCCGATTCTTGTCTTGAGCTGCTGAGCATCGTTGTCAGTGTAGTCTGTCTCGATGCCGAGGAACGGGATGCCTTCTGCCTTGCATTTCTCTTCGAGGGCTCTGCCTTCGATATCATAAGTCTGGCAGAACATCAGGCTTACATCGATAACTCCGTCTGCCTTGCTTTCCTTTGCAAGTCTAACTACATCGTCGAATCTTGCGGTGTTTGGTGTGAAGCATGCGCAGTTGATGCCCATGTATCTGTTTGCGATGTTCTGTACCATCTCATCCAGATCCTTGCCGCTCTCATCAACAAAGTTCTCGAAGTATCTTGTGCCTGTGCATGTCTCCTCGCAGACTACGATTCCGCCGCTTGTCTCGACAAGGTTGTGGAGTTTCCAGTTAGGAATAGCCATAGGTGTTCCGGAGATGAGGATCCTCTTCTTTCCTGCTGCCAGGTTTACGCCGTCTGCAACTCTCTTCTCGAGCTCGTCACACAGCTTGTTGACCATTGCTGCGAATCTCTCAGGATCATCATAGTAAGCGATCTGCGAAATGAGCAGTACGTCTGTTCCGCTGATAGGAACGTTCTCTTTCCATCTGAGGCTGTAAAGTCTCTGGAGCGCTGCTCTCTTTGCGTTGATCTTCTTGATGTTCTCAGCAAGAGCCTCTGCGGTTACCTTGTTGCCTGTTGTCTCTTCAACTACCTTGATAAGATCTTTGATCTCGTCTGCCCACTTGAGATAGTCCTTCTCCCTCTTCATCTGAGGCAGGTCCATGATGTGCATCGGAACATCCGTGCCGAGGATCTCGTATGCTTTCTTTTTGCCGTCGCAGGTATTCTCACCGATGTAGATATCAGCCAGTCTGTAGAACGGGCATGTCTTGTCGAATCTTGCACCGAGCATAGCCTTGATCAGCGGGCATGTATTAGCCGGAAGGTATCTCTCGCCGCCAGGTACCCAGAACTGCGAACCCGCGCAGAGACCTGTTGCGATTCCGCCTGCTGCGAAGATCACTTCGTCAGGTACATAAGCACAGAAAGTGCCGAATACCTTGCCGCCGTTCTTTCTGAACTCAACGAGTTCGGAAGGTCTGAGGCCGTGAACGTCTGCGAGGACCATGTCGAAATAATCCATAGCTTCAGGTCTGTTCTCCTGGGACATGAATACATCACCGATAGCTCCCGGAAGCACTTCGCAAAGCATGTCATGAAGCTCAAGGTTCATACCGAGATCAGCCCACATTTTCTGATTGTCTGCCATAATAAATTCTCCCCTTACAAAATTAATAAAAAGCCTTAAAATATGTGCCTGCAGCAGAACTGAAGGCACAACCTGTATCTAAATTTTACTATCATAAAAAGAGCGGGCAAAATAGATATAATCTATCTCACCCACTCTGCTCATTGTATAAACCTATTCTATTACATGCCCGATTGTGAGAAGAGTTTTGAACCCAGCTTTTCGCCCTCAGCCTCTGTACAGCCGTATACACCCTCCTGTCCTTCCATCGGTCCGTAGTGTACCACCACTTCCTCTTCCGGATCATACTCAGGGTCGGCGATCTTTTTATTAAGGAGCTCTATCAGAATCCCCATTACATAGTTCGTCTGTTCTTCTTCTGACATCGCCATTATCTTATCCGGCTCCGCAGCAACTTTCTCTTCAAGCACTTCAGTCAGTTCCTCATTGATGCCCGTGAAGATCTGCAGCGGCTGTATGGAAACTGTTACATCATATCCGCCGTCATCCGTGGCAACAGCATCCCCGACGGTATAGCTCGCCTTTTCAAGCGCGCTGATCATAAAATCCGTAAAATCCTTTACGACATCGTCGCTCAGATTCGCCTGGGAGCTGACCCCCTCCATCATCTGATTTATAAGGTTGTCACGGACCTCAGTTTCCTTTCCCTCCTCGACATCAACAAGTTCGACTGCGTGATCGTAATCTCCTGTGCAGATGATGTCGAGAACGGCCTTTACATATGCCTGCGCATCCTCCGGGGTCGGCTTCTTAGGCCCGCAGCCACTGAGCATAACGATCATCATAACCGCCGCCAGCATCAGGAGCGGCAAACGTCCAGATCTCTTTTTCATGCATGCCTCCTACTTTATCTTGCGGCGCTTGATCTTCTGAGTAGTAGTCTTTTCGAACTCTTCCGTTCTCAGATAGGTCTGCTTGATGCGCTTGTATTTAGGCATCTCGTCATTGATCTTCTCGATGTCAGCATCGACTGTGGCCTGTATCTCTTCAAGGCTCTTGCTGGCGAGAGCTTCTGCTTCAGGATCATATACCACGTGCGCAACAAGCCTGTAATCATCGCCTTCTTCTTCGCCCATGACCACGTTCTCGACCACATACGGTATCTTGTCGATAAGCCCTTCTATCTCTTCAGGATATATGTTTTTGCCGTTCTTGAGCACTATTACGTTCTTCTTGCGGCCGGTCAGGAAGATATAGTCATCCTTGTCGATCCTTGCCAGATCGCCCGTGTTGAACCATCCGTCGACAAATACTTCCTTATTTGCCTCTTCATCATCAAGGTAGCCCTTCATGATGTTAGGGCCTCTCGCATAAAGTTCTCCGATGCCGTCTTCGTCAGGATCGTTGATCTTCACCTCTACTCCAGGCATTGCGTGCCCGACTGAGCCCGGTCTGCGGTAGAAGTAGCTTTCTGAAGCGATGGTCGGTGCAGTCTCAGTAAGACCGTATCCCTGTACAGTGAGGATACCGAAGTCCGTCGTATATTCAAGGATCTTAGGATCGAGCGCAGCTGCTCCGCTGATGAGGAATCTCAGTTTGCCGCCAAGTCCGTCGATGACATCCTTGAACAGTTTACGCCTTACATCGATACCGACCTTCATCAGAGCCTTTGAGATCTTGCGTCCGGTCTCGAGTTTCTGCAGCTTGCCTTCCTTTTCTGCCGTCTTCAGCACCTTGTTGATCATCGACTCAATGATGAGCGGCACGCAGAAGAATGCTGTGACTCCGTATTCCTTGAGCTCCTTCTGGACATATTTAAGTCCGCTGCAGAACACGTTTGTGGCTCCGTTACTTATGAACATAAGCACGCCCTGGTTCCCGAATGCGTGATGGAGAGGAAGCAGTATCATCTCCACATCATCTTCGTAGATAGGTTCGACCTTTCTCATGGCAGCGATAGTGGATGCGATGTTGCGCTGAGTCAGCTGTGCCGCCTTTGCATCAGCAGATGTGCCCGAGGTGAACAGTATGATGTCTACCGCGTGCTTATCGATCACCTTGAACTCCGGCTTATACTGCTTTACCAGCTTTGCGTGCTCCTCAAGAGCTTCCTGCGAGATCTCAGACATTGGGATCAGCGTTTTTGCAGTAACGCCATCGATTTTGCTGATCTTTTCAAAGTCCATCTTGAGGCTCTCGTCATAAACTATGGCATCAGCCTTGCACTTTATCAGCGAATTCACGATCTCTTCTTCAGGCAGGCCCTTGTCGAGAGGTACTACTACTCCGACATTGATAACTATTCCATAATAAGCCGCCAGCCAGGTATATGAGTTAGGTCCGATGACTACTATTCTCTTGCCCTTGAGTCCCTTGCTGATCAGGTAGGCTCCGATCGAATCCATATCGTCTCTGAACTTGCGGTATGTGATCTCTACCTTGCTTTTTCTGTCAGGTGTCTTATATATGAAAGCTGTGTTCTTGCCATACTTATCTGCCACGAAATCCATGATCTCCTTGAGATCCTGAAATTCTATGTCATATTTACATTTATACTTTCTCATTATTCATCCCTTTCCAAAGTGATTCTGAGGTGCGGTCCATAGCGCACAATAAACAAACCCCTTTTTCACTAATATTTAATATACAGTAAAGCAGACACTTTCGCAATGAAACTATGTTCGCCTAAAGAGTTTCGTAACGCTTGAATTTACAGCGTTTCAGCAAGCTCCGGGAATATGCTGAGACTGCGTTTAAGTATTCCGTGAACGTACGCTATCATGGTGCCGTAGTTGGTGATCGGCACTCCCTGAGCAGTAGTTTTCGAGGCGCGGTTTTTCACTTCCCTCTCGTTCAGCATGCATCCTCCGCAATGCACCACCAGTGCGTAAGGAGTCAGATCATCCGGATAGCCAGTGCCGCTAGCAGTCTCAAAGATAAGATCTTTTCCGGTGAACGCTCCGAGCCACTTAGGTATCTTGACAGTTCCTATGTCTCCGCACTGCCTGTGATGCGTGCAGCCTTCCGCGATGAGCACCCTGTCACCGTCCTTCAGATCGTTGATTGCCGCAACTCCTCTTACGGCATCATCGAGAAGACCTTTATAACGAGCCATAAGTATCGAGAACGATGTCAGGGGTACGTCAGGAGGAACTATCTTATCGACTTTTCCGAAGACCTGACTGTCAGTGATCACCAGAGCCGGCTTCGTGTCTCCAAGCTTTGTTAACATATCTGACAGCTCTGTATCCTGCACAACTATAGCTGCTGCGCCGGCGTCGAGTATATCCCGGATAGTCTGCTGCTGCGGTAGTATGAGCCTGCCTTTAGGTGCAGCTTTGTCTATCGGCACTACCAGAAGAACAATGTCACCCGCCTTGATCTTGTCTGCAACAAGCCTGCCATCTTCACCCTGAGGCTTCAGAGCCGCTATCCTGTTCTTCAGTTCATCTATGCCGTCGCCTGTCAGCGCGCTGACATGGATAATGCCGCTGCAGCTGCCTGCCATCTTCTGCATGAGACCGGCAGTCTCTTCATCAATATTATGATCTTCGGAATCTTCCGGAATATCGCTTTTGTTAAGCGCTATAAGATAAGGAATAGCTTTTTCCTTAAACAGCTCAACAAGCTCACCGTCTACTTTTCTGAAGCCTTCCGTAGTATCGACTACCAGAACAGCGATGTCAGTCTTTTCAAGTATCTTGCGTGTTCTCTGCACACGCAGTTCTCCAAGACTGCCCTCGTCATCAAAGCCAGGCGTATCGATCACCACTACAGGCCCGAGCGGAAGTATCTCCATCGACTTGGTCACCGGGTCAGTCGTGGTACCCTTCACATCAGAGACTACCGCGAGATCCTGCCCCGTTACAGCATTTACCACACTCGATTTGCCTGCATTCCTGCGTCCGAAAAATCCTATATGTATCCTTTCGCCCGAAGGCGTCTCATTCATTCCTGCCATAACATAACCTCTTAATAAAAATGAAAACAGGGTGTTCCCCTGTGATTAGTGTACCTTCATGAAGAAAACTTATCAAGAAACAAAAGCTGCGGTTTTTTTACCGCAGCCCAGTCTCCTTTTTCGAAAGATACCGTTATACACCTTTCCTGTGAGATCTTCCGGGTTTCTCGCTCGATGTTTAGAGAGGGAGCATCGATAATGCGGCAGCATTTTGTGGGA
>JAFVPI010000099.1 GCA_017505405.1 Mogibacterium sp. | reverse complement strand
TAACAACTAAGGCGGAGCGGAGGGTCTTCGTGGACTTCCCGAACCGCCTTTATCGTAACCATGAAAACTTTGTGCCGGCATTCTATGGCGATGACATCGATGACTGGGACGAGAAAAAGAACCCGGCATTTGAGTACTGTGAGGCGAAATCATGGCTCGCTTACAGAGACGGAGAAGTAGTCGGCCGCATAGGAGCTATCCTGAGCCATGCTTCAAACGAGAAGTGGGGAACCAGGCGCATGCGCTTTTCTCAGGTAGACTTTATTGACGACAGAGCTGTATCAAAAGCTCTGTTTGATGAAGTGGAAAACTGGGCGAGGGAGAAGGGAATGAACGAGGTGCACGGACCGCTCGGTTTCTGTGACCTTGACAGAGAAGGCATGCTGGTAGATGGCTTTGACAAGCGCAGCATGTTCTACACATACTACAATGATCCGTACTATGTCGATCATATGGAAGCTCTTGGCTATGTGAAGGATGCTGACTGGATCGAGCACCTTATTCCTCTTAATGGCTGGGATGACCCTAATTATGTCAGGCTGAAGAGGATCTCCGATGCCATGCTCAAGAGAACCGGATTCCACAAGGTCACGGTAAAGCACAAGACTCAGTATAAACCGTATATAAAGCAGGTCTTTGAGCTTGTAAATGTAGCTTATGCGCATCTTTACGGAGTGGTGGAACTGAACGAAAGGCAGATCAGGAAGTATACAAACAAGTTCCTGCCGCTGGTAGATCCGGACTTCGTCTGCCTGATCGTGGACGACAATGATAAACTGATGGGGTTCGGAGTCGGAGCTCCTTCAACGGCTGATGCCATGCGTAAATGCGGCGGGCACCTTATGCCGACCGGATGGATGGGTCTTCTGAAAGCTCTCATACAGAAGAAAGACACGCTCGACCTTCTGCTGATAGCGGTAAGGCCTGAGTATCAGAAGACGGGACTCAACGGTGTCATCATGGAGCACCTGTTTACCGGATGCAACAAAAACGGTATCAGGAAAGCCGAGACAGGACCTCAGCTCGAATGGAACACAAACGTTCATCATCAGTGGAAGATGTTCAATATTGAGCCTCACAAGCGCAGACGCTGCTTCGTGAAGCAATTATAGGCAAATCAAGAGCCCGGATGTCCGGGCTCGTCTTTTTTCGCAGGATCGCAGATCTGTATCGTATCTATATCGTAAGATTGTACATGTCGGCATATATGCCGCCTTTTTTCAGAAGCTCATCGTGCGAGCCTTCTTCAGCGATACCGTCTTCAGTCAGTACCACTATGCGGTCAGCGTTCTTTACCGTTGACAGTCTGTGCGCAATAGTGATGGTGGTGCGGCCTTTTGCCAGCTCGGCCAGCGACTCCTGGACGTAGCGCTCGCTCTCATTGTCGAGTGACGAGGTGGCTTCATCAAGGATCAGGATAGGCGGGTTCTTCAGAAATACCCTTGCTATGCTGATGCGCTGCTTCTGACCTCCGGAGAGCCTGGCTCCGCGCTCACCTACATAGGTGTCATAGCCATCCGGGAGCTCGTTTATGAACTCGTCTGCCCCGGCAAGCTTTGCTGCTTCGATGATCTCTTCACGTGCAGCGCCGGGACGGCCGTACTCGATGTTTCCGGCTACTGTATCAGAAAAAAGGTATACATCCTGCTGCATCATCCCGATCTTTGTGCGGAGCGAACGCACCTTGTAATCGCGGATATCCCTTCCGTCTACCAGCACAGCGCCTTCGCTAACATCATAAAAACGCGGGATCAGATTGCAGAACGTCGTTTTGCCTGCTCCGCTCGGACCTACGACTGCCACGTTTTCGCCGCTGGCGATCCTGATATTTATGTGATCAAGCACCTTTGAGCCTGCCGGAGTGCGGTGCTCAGACGCATCACTGCCTGCCTCATATGAGAAGGAAACATCCCTGAATTCGATGTCTCCGCGAACCTTCTCCGGCATATCGACGGCTCCCGGGGCATCTTCGATCTCTATCCCGGTATCCATTATCTCGACGAATCGTTCAATGCCGGTCATGCCGCGCTGGAACTGTTCTGTGAATTCGACAACGCGCCGCACGGACTCAAGCAGCACCGCCACATACATAAGGTAGGCGATGAAATCCCCTGCGGTGATCAGCCCGTGGATGAGAGCCAGCGAACCGAAGAACACGATAGAAATGTACATGAGTCCGTCAAAAAAGCGGGTGACGCCTCTGAATCCGGCCATGTTTCTGTAACCGACCTTCTTTGTTGTGAGGAATCTTTCGTTGCCTTCCTCGAAGCGCTTCTCTTCTACATCCTCATTTGCAAATGACTTGGATACACGTATGCCCAGCAGGCTGTCCTCAACATGGGAGTTGATCTCTCCGAGCTCGGAACGCTGCCACTTGAAAGCATTGCGCATCCTCACCCTGAACTTCATGGCGCATATGAGCATGAGCGGTATGAGCGCAAAGAGCAGCAGAGTAAGAGGCACATTGACCTGTATCAGCACAGTGAAGGCCACGACTATCCTGACTGCTGCGATGAAGTATTCCTCAGGGCAGTGATGGGCAAATTCGGTTATATCGAACAGGTCGGTCGTGATGCGGGATATCAGCTGGCCGGTCTTGTTGCTGTTATAGTATCCGTAGGAAAGCTCCTGAAATTTGGCGAAAAGGTCTCTGCGCATATCCTTTTCGATCTGCGCGCCCATGATGTGGCCTCTGTTCTGCATGTAGTAATTTGCTGCCACATCTATCACTCTGAGCACGATGTACAGCAGAGTGATGCGGACCACCAGGGAGACCGTAAGGTCTGAAGGCGATGTGGTAACAGTGTTGGTTATGAATCTTACTATCACAGGCAGCACAAGATCGCATACACTCGTAAGCGATGCGCAGAAAAGGTCGAAAACGAGTATGTGCCAGTATGGCCTGAAGTAAGGATAAAACCTCTTCAGCAGGTATTTTGTAGGCATCTGTTTCTGTTCCATAATGAGGCAATTATACATTATTTGTTGAAGATTGAGGCTGTTTCTAATAAAATTAATCAGTTAGAAACTTTATTACCCGGAAGGCGCAGAAATGGAATTCAACAAAAAGAAAGTCGAACGAATTTTGATGACGGTGGCCGGAAATGTGCTGTATGCAGCCGGCGTGAACCTGATGATCAACCCGATACATCTTTACAGCGGAGGATTTACCGGGATCGCTCAGCTCATCAGACTTTTCCTTATAGGGTTCCTTCATATCCCGGAGATCCCCGGCCTTGACTACATGGGCATCATCTACTTTGCCATCAACATCCCGCTGTTTTTCATGGCATACAAGGTGATGGGAAGGAAGTTCTGCATCACCACACTGATATCGATCGCAATGGCTTCGGCCTTTCTGGCGGTCATACCGGTGCCGGCTGTTCCTATAGTTGATGACCGCATACTTGCGTCTGTAGTAGGCGGACTGGGCAGCGGTGTCGGTGCCGGACTCGTGCTGAGAGCGGGAAGTTCACAGGGCGGCCAGGATGTCATAGGAGTATGCCTTGCAAAGACGCATCCGAATTTCAAGGTGGGCACGATAGGCATCATAATCAGCGTATGTATATATACTATCTGCCTGTTTATATATGACATACCGACAGTGCTTTACTCCGTCATTTTCGCAGTCGTTACAGGTCTTGGCATAGACCGCGTGCACGTTCAGAACATCAAGCAGGAGTGCATGATATTCACTAAGAAACCCGGACTGCGTGATGCCATACTGCATGACCTCAACCGCGGCGTTACCATATGGGAAGGTGAGGGAGGCTACACCGGAGAAAACACACAGGTGCTGGTGACCGTTATCAGCAAATACGAAGAACCGCACCTCAGAGAGATCATCGCAAGACATGATGAGAATGCCTTCATGATAATCAGCGACAACATAAGAGTTGTAGGACTCTTTCAAAAGAGATTTACGGAGTGATAGAATACATACATGTTTATTTTTAAGATTTTACTGATAATACTGATAGCTTTGCCGGTCATTGCGCTTTCTTCATATCTCTATTCGCAGATGCTCAGCTATATCAAAGCCAGAAACAGTATCGAGGATGCGGCGCTCCGGGAGATCGCTGCTGAAGAGAAAACCGAAAATGGCAGAAAGAAGAGCAAAAAGAAGAAGGAGAAGCAGAAATGAGGGGTTTGTTCATTACGCTTGAAGGCGGTGACGGTTCCGGCAAGTCGACACAGATAAGGAATATTGAAAGATTCTTCACGGAGAAGGGTCTTGTTGTGCTGCATACCAGAGAACCGGGCGGACCGCGCATAAGCGAGAAGCTGAGAGAGATACTCCTTGACACCGAAAATACAGAGATGGAAGCCGTTACGGAAATGTTCATCTATGCTGCCTCAAGGGCGCAGCATGTGAGAGAAACGGTGATCCCGGCTCTTGAGCGTGGAGAAGTAGTCATCTGCGACAGGTTCGTGGATTCCTCCATCGCTTATCAGGCATACGGCAGACGCCTGGGAGACATGGTCGCTGAGGTCAACAGGCATGCTACGGGCGGACTGAGCCCGGATCTTACGATCTGGCTCGACATCGATCCTGAAACAGGCAAGGCCAGAGCTTCGGGTGACAAGGGACCGGACAGACTCGATCTGGAGGCTTCGGATTTTCATGAGAGAGTGCGCGAGGGGTATAAAGCCATATCTTTGGCAGAGCCGGAGAGATTCAAAAGGATAGACGCTTCCGGCTCCATAGAAGAGATAAAGGATAAAATATACAGCTGTCTGGAGGAGCTCTGCAGGGAAAGATGCATCTGAACGCCATCATTAAAAGCATTGCGGGAGGATCGAGTTCTGCTCACGCATATATAGTGGAAGGCAGGTCCGGCAGCGGCAGAGATGACTTCATAAAGAAGCTGTCAATGGGGCTTGAATGCCGCTGCGTAGACATTTCATCAAGGCCGTGCGGGGTTTGCGATGCATGCAGACAGGTCGCAGCCGGCTCCTCCATGGACATAGTCCGTATGCAGATGAGCGGAAAGACGGCCTACAAAACGGAAGATGCCAATGCCTTCAGCAGCAGGCTCGACATGGGCGCTTACGGGAGATATCTCATCGGCATAATCGATGATGCTGACAGCCTTAGCGAGACTGTGCAGAACAAGCTCCTGAAGACGCTTGAAGAGCCGCGTCCTGATGTCATATTGCTGCTCGGCACATCCAATCCCGATCATCTCCTGGGTACGGTCAGGTCGAGATGCAGCACCATCAGACTGGGGACAGAACAGGACGGCCCGGACGAAGCTGAAGATGAAAAGACAGACGCTTTAAAGGCTGCCGCAGAACTGCTTGGAGGTGAAGGAGCATTCTGCGAATTCAGGGAATCTGTCGAAAAGTGCGTCAAAACGCGCAGCGATGCGCTTATGCTTATAGATCTGGCGGAAGAAGGTTTCCGCGAAAGGATGATGTCAGGAGACATGCCTGCGGCAATGGCAGACAGGCTCGAGCTGTGCGAAAAGGCCAGGGCTGACATCGAAAGGGACATGGACAGAAACAAAGCTCTGAAAAGGCTCCGCCTGGAGCTTACGGGGCATTGATACGGGAGGATATAAACAATGGTTGAGATAGTCGGTGTCGGATTCATGAAAACCGGCAAAACATATTATTTTGACCCTGTGGGGAAATCATTTGAACTCGGAGACATGGTGATCGTTGAAACGGCAAGGGGCATGGAACTGGGTCACATTCTCATTGCAAACAAAGAGATCGATGAATCCGAGCTTGTTGCCGAGCTGAAACCGGTAGAGCGCAAGGCTACGGATGCGGATCTTAAGAAATACCATGAGAATCTTGCAAAAAGAGAGGATGCACTCAGGGTATGCGCCGAAAAGATCGAAAAACACGGGCTGGACATGAAGCTCATCGATGTTGAGTACATGATCGATGGCTCCAAGATAGTGTTCTACTTTTCTGCGGACGGCAGGGTCGATTTCAGAGAGCTGGCAAAAGATCTGGCAGGGCACTTCAAAAACAGGATCGAACTCAGGCAGATCGGCGTCAGAGATGAAGCCAGGATGCTTGGGGGCATAGGAATATGCGGAAGACCTCTCTGCTGCAGCAAGTGGCTTTCGGATTTCCATCCGGTGTCGATCAAAATGGCCAAACAGCAGAACCTCTCACTTAATCCTTCGAAGATATCGGGAACCTGCGGAAGGCTCATGTGCTGCCTCAATTTTGAAGATAAGACTTACAAGGAACTCCGCAAGGGCATGCCGAAAGACAACGAAAGAGTCGAAACGCCTGACGGCCTCGCAAAGGTTGTAAATGTTGACTATTTCAACGGAAAGATCAACACGCGCGCCATCGAAAAGGATCCGGAAACAGGTGAGGAAATATTCTCGCCGGAGATACATTCCTTCAGAAAAGAAGAGATCAGACGCATCGGAAGGAACGCGGCCAAGGACCGCTCCGAAGATATCGCGCTGGAGGTCATGTTCGATTCGGACACAGATGATGAAGAAATACGCGAGCTTGAAGAGCTTATGAAAGAGTTCTGATGGAGAGAATAGACGATACCGGATTCGGAGATATCAGGGTCATACAGAACAGGGGCTCGGGCTATGGCGTGGATGCCGTTCTGCTGGCGGCGTTCGCAGCAGGTGAGACCGGCGCAAAAGGACAGACGAAAGGCTCCGCTGAGCCTTTGAGGATAGCAGATCTCGGCACGGGATGCGGCGTGGCTGCTTTCATACTTCATCACAAGCTCGGAGGAGCAGTGATGACCGGCTATGACATAAGTCCGAATTCGATAGAAAGAGCAAGGAAAGCCTGTACTATGAACGGACTTTCAGCAGACATCGGTTTTGTCTGCACAGATATAAAGAACATCGACGCTCCTGCGTGCTTTGACGCTGTGATCACAAATCCTCCTTACTTCAGGAGGACGCCTGACGAACCGGGCGCGGCTAAGCCTGATGAAAGATATGTTGCCAGACATGAAACTACTGCTGACATATCCGATTTCGCAGCAGCAGCGGCAATGATGCTCAGGGCCGGAGGCCATCTGTACATGGTGCACAGGCCTGACAGACTGGCGGATATATTCAGCGCCATGAGAGCTGCAGGCATAGAGCCGAAGGAAATGCAGCTTGTGGTTCCCAGGGCTGAAAAAGCCGCAAACATACTGCTGATCCACGGGATAAAGGGAGCGGGGTCCGAGCTCAGAATGCTGCCGCAGATAAGCGTTCATACGGCCGATGGCGGCTATACTGACGAAATACTTAAATATTACGAGAGAGTATGAAAGCCCGATGAGGAGACTATGCGTCAGCCGGAAACTAAACCGGGCTTTTTTGTATCTATTTTTGCTTTGCAAAGGGTGCTTTGCTTGAATAGAGAGGCGCTTCAATATATAATATTATCAATAAGTGCGGGCTTTTCTGAAAGTCTGCAGTGATAAGCAAAAAAGGAGAATGCATATGATTTCGGTAAGTGTGAAAGGCGTGCTGATCGGAGTGCTTCTGATCGCTTTGATCGTGCTTGTCGTATTCCTGATCGTCATGGTTTCGAACCTCACTGACACGATCAAGAAGGCAAATGCCATAATCGACGGAGGCACCAATGCTGCAGTAAGCGCAAAGGCAAAGGTCGACAACGTCTCTGAATCGGTCAAGGGCGGCGTTTCAAAAGTTACGGGCGTGGCATCCGGCGTGGCATCCGTTGGAGCACAGGTTGCCGGCAAGGTGATCGATAAGGTTGTTAAGTAGCGGGTAAGGAGAATCAAAATGACTATCAATCAGATAATTGCATTCTGCCTTGTAGCTGTGCTTATAGGATTCCTTGTTGTTCTGGCGATCATGGCTAAACATGCGATAGAACTGCTCAAGAAGACAAAAACTCTTGCTGACAAGGGCAACGAAGCTGTAGATGATGTAAAGGGCAGATTTGACAAACTGAGCGACAATGCGCTTGGCGCAGTCAACGCTGTAGCTGCTGACACATCAGGAGCTGTCAAGGCGGTCACTTTCGCCGGAGTCGGTCTCACTTCTCTGGGCCTCGTTAAACTGCTGATCAGCCTGGTAACAGGCTCCGGTGTCTTTTCTGCAGTGTCGGCAGCAAGAGAGCGTAAAAGAGCCAGGAAAGAGATAAAGCTTTCAAAAAAGACTATCAGGCAGCTGAACAAACAGTCAAAGCTTGAGAAAAAGGCTCACAGCAAGGCAGCTAAAAAGACCAGAAAATATCAGAAGCAGGATGCCAAAGCGGCAGCAAAGGCTGCAAAAAAAGCTAAGGCCGCTGCCAGGACCGAAGCAGTTGCTTTTAAGAAGACTGTTAAGACCGAAGCAAAGGCTGCAAAAAGAAAAGCTAAGATAGACAAGAAGGAAGCTGCAGCGGCAGCCAAGGCGGCAGCCGTAACAGCAGCTTTAATGCTGAAAAAAGAAAAGGCTGATTTAAAGAAAGCCAAAAAGAAAGATAAGGCAGAAGCAAGGGCAGCCGCCGCAGCCGCAGCTGTTCTCATAAAGAAAGAAAAAGAAGCTCAGAAGCTTGCAAGCAAAAAGGCTGCGGAGGCAGCAGAAGCCGTAAAAAAGGCACAGAAGGCTGCCAGAAAACAGGAAATCAGAAAGGCTTCCGCAGCTAAAAAGGCTGAGGCTAAGGTGATCACCGCAGCCGCGAAGAAGGAAGCTAAAGCTGCTGCAGCTGTCAGGCAGGCCAAAAAAGACCTTGAGAAAGAAAACCTCAGGAAAGCAGCCGAGGCACAGAGACTTGCTGTACAGGCCGCAAAAAAAGCTAAAAAGCTGGCTGAGAGAACAGCAAAAAGATCAGCCAAAAAGATTAGAGCAGCTGCAAGGAAGGCAGCCACAAAGGCTGCAAAAGCCGCAGCCCGCAAGGCCAGGGCTGCCGCAGCAAAGAATGATGCTGCATAAAAATACTATCGTTACAGGAGGCCATTAATGGCAAAGATCCTAGTTAATAACAGCGGCCCGCTTCATGGTGAAGTGTGGATAAGCGGTGCAAAGAACTCAGTTCTCCCGCTCCTGGCCGCAACAATAATGACTGCAGACACCTGCGTGATCGAGGATGTCCCCGATCTCGCAGATGTCAGTGTTATGAAGAAGATGCTCCTTAAGTACGGAGCAAAGATCGATGATGCCGAGGAAGGCACCATAAGGATCAGTACGCCCGAAATCATATCCTGTGAAGGCGACAGAGATCTTGTGCAGGAGATGAGGGCGTCTCTTTTTACTATGGGACCGATGCTCGCCAGACACGGTAAGATAGTCATGCCGATGCCGGGCGGGTGCACCATAGGCAGAAGGCCTATAGACCTTCACCTTAAAGGCTTCAGAGCGCTTGGCGCCGAGGTGGTGGAAGATGATGAGAAAGAGCTGGTCACAGTATCTGCCGGACCGGATGGTCTCAAGGGCGATGTCATCTACCTTGACTTCCCGAGCGTCGGGGCAACAGAAAACATACTCATGGCAGCTACCCTCGCAAAGGGTACAACCATTATTGAAAACGCCGCCAAGGAGCCTGAGATCATCGACCTTGCAAACCAGCTCAACAAGATGGGCGCGAGAATCAAATACGCCGGCACGGACATGATACGCATAGAGGGCGTCGAGAAACTCTCTGGCTGCATCCATGCGGCCATCCC
>JAFVPI010000098.1 GCA_017505405.1 Mogibacterium sp. | reverse complement strand
TATACATCCTGAAAAATCATGATTAACGATATACAAAAAAATGAAAAACAGGTTAACGATCGAGACTTTTTAGGAAAATTTAGAGAATTATCCCTGCCTGTCCCGTCGCAAGCAGCAAATACGCATACCATTTTCTAAAAATAGTGATAAAATAAGGTTGGTTTTTAGAAAAATTTTTAAAACTCCTTTTTACACCATGGCAGGAGGTGACTCTTGCAGAATAAATATTCATCTTTGTGAATATGCGAGAAATGGTGAAACCGGTGCCATATATTGCCACTGGTTTGCAACGGTTATTGCTTGGCATGAGAGGCGTAAAATGTATTATAAGGAACAATTGATTACAATTAGGGAGTCGTTGAACGACTTGCTTTCTGATCTTAAGAGAGAAAAGGAAACCCTGCCTGAGGGAAGTGTGTATGTTGATCAGAAAGGCGGGAAGAATTACTATAGTCACGGCCTTCCAAAAGCGGGTAATCGGAAGAAGGCCCGCAGAGTTGGTATAACGGAGGATACTGAGCTGGTCCTGGCGCTTGTTCGTAAAAGATATATTAAAACTGCGATACCAATCATCTTGAAAGATCTGGAGGAGCTGGACAGAGCTATCGAAAACTATACTCCGGTTACAGAGACGAGTGTGATGCAGTCGTATTGCGCAAAGTATCCTGAGCTGACAAGAGGAATATTTTATGACGGAAGTGATCCCGCTGCATGGGCAAACGAATACAAGCAGCCTGTTTTTTATGCGGACGACTATAAGTCCGTATCCGCCAAGGGAGAGGATATGCGTTCGGGAGGTGAGATGTATATCTCTGCAAGACTCGACCATTACGGGATACCATACAGATACGAAGCTGAGACAGGCATCCCTGACCTGAAATATGCGCCGGATTTTACCATCATGCGACCGAGGGACCACAAAATCATATATTGGGAGCACTTCGGTAAGGTGAATGATTACGGATATGTTCTGGACAACTTCGGGAAAGTAAAGGACTACATCAGCTACGGCATCAGGCCGTGGGACAACCTCATAATGACCTTCAGCAATGAGAAGGGTGGCTACGACGGGAAACTGATCGATGCGATGATCGAATGCTGGCTGTTGTAGAGAGCGTGCGATCCGTTTCCCGCGCGAACTGTACTCTGAGAGTCCGCACAGTGCCGGTATTCTTATGACTTGCTTTCTTGTGCGCGTTTGCGGAATAGGCGCATGGCAGAATAAGTGCGTATATTAAATGGGTGGATTGCAGAATAAGCGCGCGATCCGTTTTCCGCGTGAACTGTACTATGAGAGTCCGCACGGTGCCGGTATTCTTATGACATGCTTTCTTATGCGCGTGTGCGGAATAGGCAAATTGAAGAATAAGCGCGTGTGCGGAATAGGCGCATAGCAGAATATGCGCGTGTGCGGAATAGGCGCATAGCAGAATAAGCGCGTGCGGAATAGGCGAATCGAAGAATAAGCGGGCATATGAAACAGGAGAATGTACGTAATAGGAGCGCATGCGGACCGGGCCGTGTGAAGGTTTCGAAAAAGCTTGAAAAAACCTAGCTTTTTGGTGACATTGCACAGCCGCTTGTGATATAATCTGACGGCTAGTGCGATGCACCGGCAAAATTTTGTATGCAAAACGCGCGGAGACATACATGCGCGCAAGAGAGTGAAATATGAAAGATATTGAGATAAGAGAATTATTCAGAAACACAGATGCTTACGCAGGCAAAGAGGTAACGGTTTACGGCTGGGTGAGGGGAAACAGAAGCTCCAACCAGTTCGGATTCCTCTCGGTCAATGACGGCTCGTTCTTCACGCCGGTACAGGTGGTTTACGAGGCAGATAAGCTCGCAAACTTCAGCGAAGTGGCGAAGTTCCGTCTGAGCGCAGGCGTAAAGGTAAAGGGCACGCTGGTACTCACACCTGAAGCGAAGCAGCCGTTCGAGATCAAGGCAGATGAGATCGCACTCGTTGCTGATTCCGATTCCGACTATCCGCTCCAGAAGAAGCGCCACAGCATGGAGTTCCTGAGGGAGATCGCTCACCTGAGACCGAGGAGCAACACGTTCTCAGCGGTGTTCAGAGTAAGGAGCGTGGCAGCATATGCCATCCACAAATTCTTCCAGGAGAAGAACTTCATCTATGTCCACTCGCCTGAGATCACATGCAGCGATGCTGAAGGCGCCGGCGAAATGTTCCAGGTGACGACTCTCGATCTCGACAACCTGCCTAGAGATGCCGAGGGCAACATCGACTACAGCAAGGACTTCTTCGGCAAGAAGGCGAACCTGACCGTGTCGGGACAGCTCGAGGGAGAGATCATGGCGCTCGCGTTCCGCAACATCTATACGTTCGGACCGACGTTCAGAGCCGAGAACTCCAACACCGCAAGGCATGCATCTGAGTTCTGGATGATGGAGCCTGAGATGGCGTTCTGCGACATCAACGGCAACATGGACATGGCCGAGGAGATGATCAAGTACATCATCAGCTACGTGCTTGAGCACTGCCCTGAGGAGATGCAGTTCTTCAACAGCTTCATCGACAAGGGTCTGCTGGAGAGACTCGATCACATCGTCAACTCGGATTTCGTCCGCATCACATACACAGAAGCTGTAGACATCCTTCAGAAGTCCGGTAAGAAGTTCGAATACCCGGTAGAGTGGGGACTCGAGCTGCAGACAGAGCATGAGCGCTACCTGACAGAAGAGGTCTTCAAAAAGCCGATGTTCGTCATCAACTATCCTAAGGACTGCAAGGCCTTCTATATGAGGCTCAATGATGACGGCAAGACTGTCGCCGCGATGGACATGCTGGTTCCGGGAGTCGGCGAGATCATCGGCGGAAGCCAGAGAGAGGAGCGCTACGACGTCCTCGTTCAGAGGATCAAGGAGCTCGGTCTCGATGAGGATACTTATGACTGGTATCTCGATCTCCGCAAATACGGCGGCGTATTCCACTCCGGATACGGACTCGGCTTCGACCGCATCCTCATGTACCTCACGGGCATGAGCAACATAAGAGACGTTCAGATGTTCCCGCGCACACCGGGCAACGCTGAATTCTAAAAAACGTTAGTCAGCGGCACGCCGGACACGCCGGACTGCATCCCGGAAACACCGGACAGCACATCGGGCGCACCGGGCCGCATCATAAATAAGATATAAAAAGAAAAGATATAAACAACATTTCAGGAGGAACACATGAAAGGCTATTCAAGCGATAAGATCCGCAACATCGTGCTGCTCGGACACGGCAGCACAGGCAAGACCACCTTCCTTGAAGCAGGTCTGCTGAACACCAAGGTTATCAGCAGACTCGGAAAGGTTGAGTCGGGCAACACAGTATCCGACTATGAGAAGATGGAAATCGAAAAAGGATACACCATCAACCAGACACTCGTTCCTGTAGAGTACAAGGGAACAAAGCTCAACTTCATCGACACTCCGGGATTCTTCGATTTCGCCGGAGAGGCAAGAGCTGCTCTTTCGACAGGAGCTACAGCGATCATCATGGTCGACGCTTCGTCCGGGATCCAGGTTGGTACAGAGAAGGCCTGGGATCTTGTCAAGGAATACAACTCGCCGACTTTCTTCATCATCAACAAGATCGACAAGGACAACGTTGAGCTCGACGAAGTCATCTCGGCTATCCAGGACAAGTTCGGCAGCGCATGTGTTACTCTTGATGACAAGGACGCTCTCGACGAGGCAGTAGCAGCTGCTGACGAGGAACTCATGGAGAAGTTCTTCGAGGGAGAGGCATTCACAGACGAGGAGTTCGCTCACGGTCTGGCAACAGGTATCCACAACGGAGACATCATGCCGATCATGACAATGAGCGCTCTGACAGGTGAAGGCGTAGACGAAGTTCTCGATTCGCTCTGCAAGTACGTACCGAAGCCTGCAACAGTCGTTACAGAAGCTAAGGACGCTGACGGCAACGACATCGAGATCGCCTGCGATCCTGCCGGAGACCTCGTTATCTACATCTTCAAGACACTCGCTGACCCGTTCCTCGGAAAGATCTCATATGCAAAGATCGTATCGGGTACACTCAAGTCCGGTACTGACGTTTACAACCCGCGTTCAGAGAAGTCCGAGAAGCTCGGTTCCGTCTTCTTCGTAAGAGGTAAGGCTCAGGAGATGACAGACACTGTAGTCGCTGGCGACATGGTAGCTCTCGGAAAGCTCCAGAACACAAAGACAGGCGACACACTCTGCGCAAAGAACAAGCAGGTAACAGTCAAGCCTGCTGCATTCCCTACACCTTGCTACTTCGTAGCTGTAGAGGCTGCAGACAAGAACGAGGATGAGAAGATGGCTCAGGGTCTCTCCAGACTCATGGAAGAGGATCCTACATTCGTTCTCGAGAGAAACGCTGAGACACATCAGACACTGCTCGGCGGCCAGGGCGACATCCAGCTCGGAATCATCCAGGCTAAGCTCAAGGACAGATACGGCGTCAGCGTAAATGTTGTTCCTCAGAAGATCGCTTACAGAGAGACCATCAAGGGCAACTCCGATGTTCAGGGTAAGCACAAGAAGCAGTCCGGCGGTGCTGGTCAGTACGGTGATGTTCACATCAGATTCTCGCCATCGACAGAGCCTGGACTCGAGTTCAGCGAAGAGCTCTTCGGCGGATCGGTTCCTAAGAACTACGTTCCTGCAGTTGAGAAGGGACTCCTCGAGTGCATGGAGAAGGGCCCTCTCGCAGGATGCAAAGTACAGAACATCAAGGCTGTCCTCTACGACGGTTCTTATCACGAAGTAGACTCCAACGAAGTATCGTTCAAGATTGCTGCTTCGCTGGCATTCAAGAAGGGTATCGTTGAGGCCAGACCGTGCCTGCTCGAGCCTATCATGAAGCTCGAGATCACTGTTCCGGAAGCTTTCGTAGGAGCAGTAATGGGCGACATGCCTAACAGACGCGGCATGGTACTCGGAATGGATTCCTCGCCTCGCGGAACAGTTCTTCACGCTGAGGCACCTCAGGCTGAGCTCTTCGACTACGCAATCGCGCTCAGATCGATGACACAGGCAAGAGGATCCTTCACAGTAGAGTTCGCAAGATATGCTGAGCTGCCTGGCAACCTGGCAGACAAGGTAATCGCTGCTTACAAGAAGGAGCAGGAAGAGAAGTAGTTGCTTCTCCGGGGCTGAGCCCCTCCGATAAAACCTACAGCTTTGCTGAAAGAAAGAAAAAAGGAGCCCTTTTCCCGGATGGAGAAGGGCTCTTGTTTAAGAATGTATTGGGACGAGAGAGCCTTCGATACTTAAGGAGGAAGAATAATGTCAAAAATCGACAGTTCAAATGCCGGAGAACATTCATATCCGGTTTACGGAAGACAGTTCAAGTCATACAGATGGTATAAGCCTATCATCACAGCCGTCCTGTTTTTTGGTATCTATACAGGCTTTTCACTGCTCCTGTTTGCCGGGGTGATGTTCGCTATCAGAAACGAAGTGACACCGGATACTATACAGTCAGTTTTAGCCAGCATCTTTGCCACGGACTACGATAGCATGGATCTTGCAAACCCATGGCAAACCATTGTGAGCCTTGGAGGCGTCGCGGTGATGATCCCGGCGCTGTGGCTGGCATCGGTCATAGTGCGCGACAGACCGTTTTCATCGTATTCATCTTCAAGAGGAGGATGGAGCAGCAAGGTGTTCTGGAAAGCCTTCCCTGTGGCTTTCATCTGCATCGCGCTTCCTATCCTTGTAGACGAATTGTACGTTCAGCATCATATCGACAACTTCCAGATGAGATTTACGCTTGCAAGCTTTGCCATAGTCACTGTTCTGGGACCTCTGCAGTGTAT
>JAFVPI010000097.1 GCA_017505405.1 Mogibacterium sp. | reverse complement strand
TATAAAAAGGAACCCCCTGATTTTTCTAAAAAAGGCATCGAAAACACCCTTGTTTTTAGAATTTTAAAAAAAACTCCTTTTTCGCAACGGCCACGCAAGGGCTACTACGCCAAGGGTCTGCTTTCGTACAATAAAAAAAGAATCTGCCGTTCAGGTAATGAAAAACGGATCTGCCGTTCAGGTTAGGTCAGATCCGTTCATTTTCTAAAAACTATATGGGTGGAGCGGAAGGCTTATGCGATACCGATGCGATTATGATGGATTCCATTGCAATCTAGAAGGATCACTATGTGTCTTTGCCGGATAGCTATGTGCCCTTGTAGAATCTCAATTTGTCTTTGCTGAATCGCTATGCGGTCGCGGGGAGCCTTATGCGATCTCGAGGGCGATTTCCATCATCTTCGTGAAGGAGTTCTGGCGCTCCTCGGCTGTCGTGTTCTCTTCAGGATAGTTGAAGGAGTCCGAAACGGTGCAGATGCAGAGTCCGTTCTTTCCGAGCCTTGCTGCGTTGCAGTAGAGTGCTGCGGATTCCATCTCGATTCCGAGAACTCCCATCTTTGTCCATCTCATAGCGGAAGCCGCGTCATCATAGAACATGTCAGATGAAAGGATGTTGCCGACCTTGAAGTTTACGCCGGACGCTCTTGTAGCTGCAACAGCTTTCTCAAGAAGCTCGAACGAGGCAATAGGAGCGAATGTTCCAGGGAGCTCGTACTGATTTGCATAGCTGCCGTTGGTGCATGCAGCCTGGGCGATGACGATGTCGCGTACGTGGAGCTCAGGGTCGATCGATCCGCAGGAGCCGATCCTGATGATGTTCTTAACATCGTAGAACGCGAAGAGCTCGTACGAGTAGATGCCGATCGCAGGCTGGCCCATTCCGGAAGCCATAACCGATACTCTTTTGCCCTTGTAAGTGCCGGTGTAGCCCTGCACGCCGCGGACATTGTTGACGAGCACAGGGTTTTCAAGGAAAGTCTCTGCGATGAACTTGCTGCGGAGCGGATCACCCGGCATCAGGACTGTTTCAGCGAAGTCGCCTGCTTTTGCGTTTATATGAGGAGTAGGAATTGGCATAACTTATCTCCTTTCTGCTTTGATTCATTACTTTTACAGAACAATATTATCACAAATGATGGAGCATATAAATGGGATGCTGCACCTATTGCAGGAAGCTTTAGTTTATGTTCGATCAGTCTTCGAGCATGAGGCGGATGATCTCTTCGTCTGTCTCTTTCATGCCTAATCTGGCCAGGCGGCCGAAGGTGTCGATCGTGCTCTCAACGCCGTTCTTCACGAGGCCGTCGCCGCCGAAAAACTCATTCCCTTTGTTGTACATTGACAGCCCCATGAGTCCGGCTTCAACAGCAACAGATATCTTCGCAGCGCAGCTTGCCTTGGCACCGTCACAGACGATGCCGGAATTGATCGCAATGGCATTTACAACGGTGTGAGCCACGGCTTCTACTCCGCCGTTCTGCAGATAGGCTATACCTGCTCCTGCTCCGCAGCCCGCGCTTACCGCTCCGCAGTATGCTGAAAGCCTGCCTATGCCGGTCTTGAGGTGGGTCGTGACGAGGTTGGATACACAGAGCGCACGCAGGAGCTCTTCTTTCGATTTGTTGCGCGCCCTTGCATAAACGATGACCGGGACGCTTGTCGTAATGCCCTGGTTGCCGCTTCCGGAGTTTATGACGACCGGAAGCTCGCAGCCGTTCATACGCGCGTCGCTCGCTGCTGCTGCGTACGATCTCATCACATATTTGAGATCATACTCGTGACCGAGCAGCATAGTACTTCCGATGTTGGCACCGTAGTCGCCGGCGAGCCCTTCCTCGGCGATAGCCATATTGTAACTGATCTGCCTTTCGAGCGTCTCGCGGACCTCTTCCACATCGACGATGTCCGCAAACTCGACTATGCCCTCGATGGTTAAGCAGTTCCTGTCAGTCAGGCCGGACTCTGTCGGCTCCTCAACGTCCTTTTCGAAAAGGATCTCGTCATTGCGGCGGATCAGCACTATGTTTGTATGGTAGTCAACTATGCGGACGCAGGCCGAATCTTCGCCTGCAAAAGCGGTCACGATTATATCGAAGATGTGTCCGTTGTTGACATGCCTGACCTCGATCGGCGTATCTTTGAGGAAAGCGTTGATCTCCACGACCTGCTCCGGAGTTACATTTGAGATGACCTCGAGCTCTGCGTCGGCGGCGCCTGCGGCGGCGCCGGCTGCCGCGGCTGCCGGGATCCCCCGGAGGCCGCCTGTGTGAGGCACCACGACGCTCTTTACATTTTTGATTATGTTGCCGCTGACTTCGACCAGCAAGCGCTCAGGCGTGGTGCCGAGCACTGCGGCGGCCCTGGCCGCGGCATAGGCGATGGCGATCGGTTCTGTGCAGCCCATCGCCGGCAGGAGCTCTTCCTTCAGGATCTGAATATACGCTGAATATCTGCCGTCCGTCTTTTCCATAGCGCCCCCTTTTCCTAAAATCTGATATGAAATGTGCTTTTCTCTGAATCCCTTTTCTGTTGTTATGTCTTTACGTTTAAATACTTTCAGCTTTTGTTCTTTGTACACTTATTGGATACGACGAGTTCTTTCTTCTTTATGTTCCTCCGCACTTATCGAAGAAGCTCAGCCTCCCGAGATCAAGGTTTTCTACTTTACAGCAACGCCATATATTCCGGAGGAGCCTTTTATCGGAGAAGCCACGTTATTTCTTTTTATGCTCTTCTCTCCATTTTTTTATTGCTTCATATCGTTCTTTGAAGCGCGGCTCAAAGCCCTGACTGCCCGGATGATAATACTCCCTGCCGCGCAGATTCTCAGGCAGACACTCCATGTCGGCGATCTTATCTTCGGTGTCATGGGCGTAGATGTAGCCCTTGCCGTAGTCGAGCTCCTTCATGAGCTTTGTAGGAGCATTGCGTATCTGCAGCGGAACGGGCTCGGCTATGTGCTCGTTTGCATCACGCGCCGCCTGCATGTAGGCGACCTCCATCGCGTTGGACTTAGGCGCGAGCGCATTGTAGATGACGGCCTCGGTGAGGTGCACGCTGCACTCCGGCATTCCAATCAGATGGCAGGCCTGGAATGCCGCGACCGAGAGCTCCAGAGCTCTCGGGTCGGCGAGGCCGACATCCTCCGCCGCGAATCTCGTGACGCGGCGCGCTATATACATCGCGTCCTCGCCCGACTCAAGCATGCGCGCCAGCCAGTATACAGCCGCATCCGCATCCGAATTCCTCATCGACTTATGCAGAGCCGAGATAAGATTGTAATGTTCCTCGCCCTGCTTGTCATACAGCAGTGACTTCCTCGAAGTGCACTGCTCAAAATCCTCAGTCGTGACCGTGATCACCTCATGCCCGTCAGCCGGATCACTCGAGTGATCTGCATTCAGCACCATCATCTCGAGAGTCGAAAGCGCAGTCCTTGCATCACCGTTGGCAAAAGACGCGAGCGCATTGATGACATCATCGCTCATGCGAAGGTCCTGCCCTCCGAACCCCCGCGGGTCAGAGAGCGCGTTCCTGATGAGCTGCGCTATATCTTCCGGGCTGAGCTGATGAAGCACAAACACCTTGCACCTTGAGAGCAAAGCGCCGTTCACCTCAAATGAAGGGTTCTCTGTCGTAGCGCCGATAAGAACGATACTGCCTTTCTCTACGAAAGGCAGAAATGCATCCTGCTGCGCCTTGTTGAATCTGTGTATCTCATCCACGAAAACGATGGTGCGCGCTCCGATGGCGGTCATCTTATCCGCCTGCTGCATCACCGTCTTTATGTCCTTTATGCCGCTTGTGACTGCGCTGAACGTGATGAACTGCGCGTCCGTCCTTGCCGCGATTATCTGCGCAAGCGTCGTTTTGCCCACGCCCGGCGGCCCCCAGAATATCATGGAGGATACGCTGTCGCGCTCTATCAGATTGCGCAGCACCTTACCCTCGCCCACGAGGTGCTGCTGGCCGACGAACTCATCAAAATTTCTCGGACGCATCCTCGCCGCGAGCGGCTGATTGTCATTAGTATCTGTGTCAAAAATGCTTAACTGTCCCATTTTGTATTCTGCTTTTCCTGATTGCGCGTTTTCCGCCTTTTGCTAACTGCGCCGTTTTCCGATTATTTCTGATCGCGCGGTTCTCACCTTTTGCTGATTACGCGTTTTCCACCTTTTATGAACCGCTGATCCGCATATTTCTATCTTTTGCGAACCGCGCCTCAGCGCGTCACTTCTATATCTTCTTCTCCATAAGGACCAGATCCACATCACGTATCCCGTTGAACACGGTCGGGATTATATCAGTCTCGATATATCCGAGCTTAGCGTACATCTTTCTGGCCCTTTTGTTTCTGGCATTGGTGTCTATCCTGAGGACCTCGCAGTCCCAGTCCTTCCCGACCGATTCGTAGAACCGCACAAAAGCCGGGCCGATCCCAAGGCCTCTCGCGCCCGGATCGACCGCCAGTGTATGCAGCACGCACACCTTATCGTCCGGTGCCTTGTACTCCCAGTCGCAGTCGAGATATACATTCACCTGCGTCTTGTTGATTATCCCGGTCGCGACCACCTTGCCGTCATACTCGGCCACATACATGTCATCACGCCCGATCGATCCCTCGGCGACCTCCCTCACTGGATAGATCCCCCTGACCCATCCCGTCGTTGTCAGGCCGGCCTCTTCCGCATCGTGCGTGCGTTCATATATCCGGTCTATATCATCTATGTCGTTTATATCCGCCTTCCTGAATCTCAGTCCTGAATCCATTTCAAATCTTTCTTTCTACGCAGACAGGAAACCGCCCGCGTCTTCTCCCGACTCCTGTCTTCTTTTATATATCCCTGGCCATCCTGAACACTTCGTAGCCGTCAGTGCTGACCGTCTCTTCTTCCACTCTGAAGCCCTGTTCATTCCAGAATTTCAGGGCCTCCTCATTCTTCTTTATGCAGGCGAGCGACATATAGTCATAGCCCGCCGCTTTCATCGCAGCGCGCACGTCGGCGAAGATGCCCGAGCCAATGCCTCTGCCCTGCATCTCTCCGTTCACCATGAGCCAGCCTATGAAAGCATCGTCGCTCTCCGGATACCCGGTGATCAGATCCATGACCGCGATAAGAACATCGTCCTCGTTATAGAATCCCACAAAGTGCTTGCAGCTGCGTGAGACCCCTTCCGGCACCTCGGATATGATCTCCGTGAGGCTCTCGCGCGTCGGTATCCTTCCCAGATATCTGTAATATCTCCTGTTGGACTTCGCCAGCCTGTAAACAGCTGAGATGTCAGCCTCTGTGATCTTCCTTACTATGTACTGCGTCGACAGGGTCTCTATATCCAGGCCGTCGCTTTCTCCGGCCGCTTCAGCACTGCTCCTTGCCGCCTCGCTGTCGATGGCCTGGCGGAACTGAGTCTCATAGAGTTCCTTGTATGTGCCGCCAAGCGCCAGAAGCTCGTCGTGCGTGCCCTGCTCTGCGATCACTCCGTCTTTTACCACGAGTATCCTGTCCGCCTTGAGTATGGTAGACAGCCTGTGCGCGATGACGATGCTCGTGCGGCCTACCATCATCTGCTCGAGGGCATCCTGGATCGAATTCTCCGATATGGAGTCGAGCGCCGAAGTCGCCTCATCGAGTATGAGTATCTTCGGATCCTTCAGTATGACTCTCGCGAGCGACAGTCTCTGCTTCTCACCACCCGAGAGTTTCAGCCCGCGGTTTCCGACCTGAGTGTCATAGCCGTCCGGCTGGTTCTTTATGAATTCGTGTATGTTGGCGATGCGGCAGGCCGCTTCGATCTCCTCCATCGTGGCATCGTTCTTCGCATACCTCAGGTTCTCGAGTATGCTGCCGTTGAAGAGATAGGACTCCTGCGTCACCACGCCGATCTGCTCCCTCAGATATGTGAGGTCGAAGTCGCGAACGTCAACGCCCGCGACCTTCACGGATCCGCCGCATACGTCGTAAAGCCTCGGGATGAGGTTCACCACGGTCGACTTGCCGGAGCCCGAAGGCCCCACTATCGCATACATGCTTCCGCCCGGGACCTCGAAGTTCACATCCGTGAGGATAGGGTTCTCAGGATTATAGCTGAACGCGACATGCTCGTAAGTGATCGGCTTGTTATCGACATCAGGCTTCTGCCCGTTCTCAGGTGAAACGATCGTGTTCTCTCTGTCGAAATAGTCGAAAATACGGGTAAACAGCGCCAGCGAGCGGGTGAAGTCGACGGAAATATTCATGAGCTGTTCGACAGGTCTGTAGAGCCTGTTGATGAGTGCTACCGTCGCCGTGATGATACCGACCGTCAGCGTCGTATCTATCTGTTTTATGATGAAATATCCGCCTGCAAAGTATATGAGCAGCGGTCCCAGCTGTATGAACATTCCCATGACCACGCGGAAAAGCTGCCCCGACCTCTGCTCCTTCAGATTGAGATCGGTGACCTCCTTGTTGACCTTCACGAAGTCATCGTACTCCTTCTGCTCGCGCGTGAATATCTTTACGAGCATGGAGCCGCTGACCGACAGCGTCTCGTCGATCTTCTGGTTGAGCTCATCGCTCTTCGCCTGGCTCTGCGTGAGGTATTTCCAGCGCGTGCGTCCGGCAGTCCTCGTCGGGAGCACCAGCAGCGGAATGACCGCGATGCCTACCAGCGCGAGCGGCGCGCTCATGCTGAAAAGAGCCACCAGAGTAGTGATCACAGTCGCCACATTGCTGACGATGTTTGAAAGCGTTCCGCTGATGACCGTGCTCACCCCGCTTATATCCGTGTTCATGCGCGTGATGATGTCGCCCTGCTTCTCCGTTGTGAAGAACGAGTGCGGCATGTACTGCAGATGCTTATACATCTGGTTGCGCATGTCAAAGATGATGCGCTGCGAGATCCACGCATTGATGTAGTTCTCGAGCACGCCGACCAGCTGGCTCACCGTCAGTGCCGCAAACGCCATCAAAAGGAGCTGAATAAGGAGCTCCATATTTTTGCCCACGAGCGCCTCATCGACGATGCGTCCGGTGATGATCGACGGAAAGAGCCCGACGGTCGCCGACAGCAGTATCGCGATGAACACGAAGATGAACTGCAGCCAGTACGGCTTCAGATAGCTCATTATCCTGACAAGCAG
This sequence comes from Mogibacterium sp., assembly GCA_017505405.1. Classification (GTDB taxonomy): domain Bacteria; phylum Bacillota; class Clostridia; order Peptostreptococcales; family Anaerovoracaceae; genus Crickella. The sequence continues at coordinate 16,969 of JAFVPI010000097.1, read as the reverse complement.
CTCCTTCGTCACCTTAGGCATATTCTGTTTCTCTTCCTCTGTGAGGAAGTGCATCGGGCCCATTCTGCCCGGTCCCGGTCCTGCCATTTTTTTACCCCTTTTACATCAAGGGAGACAAAAGCCGGCTCTCTGTCCCCTCCTTTGATCAGAGACAAGTACGGTTTTCTGTCTCTTCCTTTGAATCAGAGCCCGGTCCTGTAAGAGCCGAGCCCTGCAATTTTCTATGGCATCAGCACGCCGTCAGGCTTGCTTCCTTCATAAAGGAGATGATCCGTATAGACCTCCACAAACTCGTCGGCCGGCACGCCATAATCCTTGTACGCATTCTTATACTCAGTCGTGCGCGTGCCGTCAGCTCCGATCGTAATGATCGTCGCTCCCCTCTGCGCGCCTGAATAATTGATGTCCGTGTACGCCAGATTGTCGATCGAGTATCCGTAGCACAGATCCACGCCCTTGTAATTGACCATCGCGTTGTTAACGTGGTCGTGTCCGCAGTAGCAGGCCTCGAGCACATCGACCCCTGTAGGTCCCATTACCTCAAAGAACTTGTCGATGTCAGCAAGAGGCACATCCCTTGTGATTCCTCCGTGCCAGATGCGGCTGTGCGTAGAATCGTCGATCAGCTCGTCCCAGACGCCTGAAATATACTTCGTATTCTTTGTATCCTTGAAATTATTGGCCGCAAGCTCCTCATACGCGATCCTGAACTCGCTCACAGGGATGTGGAAGAACGCTACCGTCTCCGGACATTCGAGGTCCTCGAGCGCATTCGCAGCCCAGTCGACCGTCGAATCCCTGATGATATCGTAGTTCCACTCAAGCACAGCCTTTATGGAATCATCCACGTATGCGTTGCTGTCCACCAGCAGGAGCGCCTTCTTTATATCGCCGTCCGTGCCCTTCACAAGTATGATCTGGTTGGTGACTGAAGGGAGCCCTGCACCGTCCGTATAATTCTGGTCAAATATGCAGTACTCGAACTTATCATTCATATAAAGCTCGCCCAGCTTCTGCCTGCCAGTATACCCGAACACCTCAGTATCGTGATTGCCGAACACCGTGGAGAAGTACACGCCTTCGTGGTTGAATATCTGGATGACATCGCGGGCGGCCATGTAGTTGTTGAGCGTTCCGCCGCCGTTGTAGACCGGTCCCGGCACCGCAAAAGTATTGTCTCCGTCGAGAATGACGAGGTCAGGCTTCTCCTTCTGCAGCATCGTGATTATCTCATAGACAGTCTTGCGGTCCTTCTCGCGGCTCCAGAATCCGCCTCCAAGATGGATGTCCGTAAGCATCATGATCTTGAGATCCCTGTCAGTCGTGAATGTATAGTAACCCGTCTCCGGATCGATCTCAGGCACCACCCTGTCCACATTGCTGTAGTCGACAGGCTCGAAGCTGTTGATGTAATGCCTCAGGTGCAGCGACACTCCGTAATTGACCGCCATCGCCGAACCGGCGAGGACCACCGCAATGATCACGATCCACATCGGGATCTTCCACCACAGGCCGCGTTTTTTCTTCTTTACCGGCTCCGGAGCCATGTGCTTCTCGGCTCTTTTCTCTCTGCTCATATCTCTTCCCTTTTTTCAAAAAATACCTTTTTACCAGTTCTGCAGTTCCGCTCTACAGCTCCACAGGAACCGGCTTGTTGATCGGCTCGTTCATAACCTCAGGATGCTCGAGCATATACTTGGCAATACGGAGCGACTTCGCGAAGTAGAATCCGTCTGCAAGTCTTTCATCGATAGTGAACGTGCAGTTGATGACATCTCTTTCCTGCCATGTGCCGTCTTCCATGAGCTTCTGCTCCTTGTGGAGCACACCGATCGTGATCATCACCGAGCATGTTCCGTAATTGCTCAGATGGTGGTAGCAGGAGTCGGATCTGATCGATCCCAGGTTCGAAAGAAGCACGGATGAGTAGTTCGGGTCGCCCGCAGTGAGTGACTTAGGCATGATCCCATGATATTCCAGCACTCTGAGCGTACCGAAGAACGCCTCGAGGAAAGGCCTCGGCAGACTTCCGAAGAAGTCCATGAGCTTGTCGAGATCGTTAGTCTTTTCCTTGCGGACCTTTTTAACATCACCGATGATGAGCTTCGAGATCGAATCGAAGTTCATGTCCGGCTCCACCTTGAGGAACATCAGTGTCTCGTCTGCCTCATCCTCGAATTTCTGCTTAACAACGAAAGACAGTGTGATGTCAGGTCTCTCGTAGTAAGTCCTGCCGGAGATGAAGTAGTTCAGCTTAGGTCTGTGGTAAACAGTCCTCGCGACCGCCGTGCATATGGCGTGGAAGATCTTGAGGTTTGTGCCCTCTTTCTCATTGCGCTCTGCCATGTACTTCACCAGGTCCGTGACATCGAACTGCTCGGTCATGGACACTTCCGCCTCAGTTCTCTTAGGCATGATGTACGGCAGTATATTGTGATATCCGTCAGGCCATTTTACTCTTTTTCCGTCTCTTCTCTTATTTCTCATATCAGTTCCTCTCTGGTTGTATTTATATGCCGGCCGATGACCGGCGATTTATTGGCTTTATTTGAGTTCCAGCTGCTTCAGCTTTTTCTCGCTGTATTCCTCTATCTGCTTCCAGAGCCTGTGCAGCTGTTTCTTATGCACGCAGAGCTTCTCTGTGCAGTTGGCACACTTAAGATACGCATTGGTATGCTCGGAGAACCTCTCAGGGTGTCTGTAGAAAGTGATCTCCCATCTTATGAGCAGGCCGATCGAAAGCACCAGCAAGCTCCATGTATACGTCTTCTCAACGAAGAACAGCGGCGTGAACATCATCGCGAAATCCCAGTTGTAGATGCGGCACGCGCTGCAGCACTTGTTCTTCAGGAACCACGACTGGAACGGGCAGAAGAACATGATGCATATCATGTCGCACACTGAGTACGCTCCGCAGAGCAGTATCATGATGCCGTCGTCGAGCACGCCCAGCATGTGCAGCATGCCGAATATACCGTTGAACACGATCCAGATGAGCGCCACCAGCATCGTGGCGTTGTTGTCATGTACAATGACATCGGTCTCGCCGGTCTTTATGTAGTTTTTCGCAAACTGCTTCTGGCAGCCCGGACTTTCGATACTGGCCGGGAAGAAGCGGAATATCATCTCTATTACATAAACGACCCACACAAAGATGATGATGCCCGGCATCTTCTCGAGCCCGATCACGAACGGCTCATGGTAAATAAACCTGTACCGTATATACGAATATACCAGGAGCAGGAACAGGATCGACCTGTATACCAGCCGGGTCCAGTGCCACACACCGACAGGCGTAAGTTTTTTTCTCTTGTTAATCCCCATTTATAAACACTTCCCCCTCAAGCTTCTCTCTAAAAGCTTCTCATTAAAAGCTTCCGGCAGGCGCTCATGCGCGCCAGGTCATTCGCCGGATCAGTCGTCCTGCTTTTCGCTCTCCGGAACGTCCTCAAATTTTGGTCTGTACTCCTCGAGTTTCTTCTCTCCCGTGATGGCAGCTCCTATCATGAGCGCCCATGCAACAACTCCGGCAGCCGCCCCTATACCCTGCGCCACTCTGCGGCGTCTGTTTCTTCTGATGATCTTCTTCAGTCTCTTCTCAGTCATTTCAGTCCTCCTTGTCATCCGGGACACTTATCCCTGCTACCCTTTTATGATCAGCTTCTTCAGCTCATCCGGCTTTATCTGCTCGAATACCGGTACGCTGCCGGCCTTCTTAGCCGCCCTGAAATCATCGGCCGTCTGCACGGTCCACGAGATCTCAGGAAAACCAAGCTTGTCGATCAGCCTCCTGAGCGCCGGAGTATCCCTGTCGCTGAACTTATAGGCTATGAAATCAGGCTTCGACAGCACATTGAACATCAGATTGGTCAGCAGCACTATCTGGTAAAACGGAAGCCCTTCCCTGCTTCTAAAGAAATTCTGCGAGAGCTGACCTCTGATCGTGTCAGGCCTCAGCCTGCGGTACTCCAGTACAACGCGCGGATCAAAGCTCTCGATGACATATTCACCTTTGTAGCTGTCCAGTCTTTCTGCGACCGCTTTCGTGAGTGCCTTGTAGTTCCCCTTCACGCACTTGAGCTCTATGAGGAGCGGGAGCCCAGTGTCCTCGAACACTCCGAGCACCTCGTCAAACGTCGGGATCATCTCATCAGTTCCCTCAAGCCTGAGCTTTCTGAGATTGCTTATATCGTAAGCCTCTATGCTCCCCCTGACGCCGGTCTGACGCTCGAGGTCGTCATCGTGGAACACCACGAGCGACCCGTCTGCTATCAGGTGGACGTCGAACTCCGACGGCAGCCCGTACTCCGCGGCACGGCGGAAAGCCGCCAGCGAGTTCTCCGGTATGTCCGGTTTATCATGATAGCCCCTGTGCGCATAAAACTCAGCGAGCCTGAATTGTCTTCTTTGCTTTCTCATTTACTAGTCGTCCATATCCTCAAACGCCTCGAGGCCCTTCTTTACCTCAGGCGCCGCATCGCCGTGCTTCACCTGGGTCATCGTCATGAAGCTGAAGAGCACGAACAACGCCGCATACGGGAACAGCACCTTGTAGCTGATGTTCCTCATGAGGAATCCCGCAAGTATAGGTGTTACCACCTGCGCCGCCATGGACGCGGTGTAGTAGTATCCGGTGAATTTGCCGATATCCGAGCCCCTGCACATCTCCACCACCATAGGAAGCGAGTTGACATTGATCGCCGCCCATGCGAATCCGACCAGAGCGAATACGACAAACATTATCGCGTTGATGCTGCTGAACGCTGTCGTCAGGAAGTATCCCGCCGCGAAGCATGACGCCAGCAGCACGATGCCGATCATGATGGTCCTCTTACGGCCGATCCTGTGCGCCAGGCTGCCGATCGGAATGTACGAGATGATTGCTCCGCCCGTCGCTATGAGCAGGCAGGTCGACGCTCCTCCGAGCCCCTGTCCCATCACCTTGTCCACATAAGTGGTGAACCATGTCGTGATGCCGTTGTAGCCAATGAACCACAGCGCGATCGACGCCAGCAGGAATCCAAGGCTCCTCTTCACGTTTGCAGGCAGCACCTCGTTGCCGCTTCCGTCGTCTTCGGCTAGGTTCCACTCAGGGTGCTCCGCCTCGAGCGCCCGGTTCTCCGCGACCAGTTTCGGCTCGTTGATCGTGAGCTTCATCACTATGATGGAGACCGCCATTATCAGCGCAACCACTATGAAAAGCGGCTGGTAATTTACGTGATCAAGCCCAAGAACCTTCGAATTAGGATACATCACAGCCGCGATAGCCAGATAGATGATGCCTCCGACAGCTCCCATCAGGTTGATGATGGCGTTGGCCCGCGAGCGAAGCGGTTTCGGCGTTACGTCAGGCATCAGCGCCACAGCCGGCGATCTGTATGTGCCCATCGAGATGAGCAGCAGTCCCAGTGCCACTACGAAAGCGATCATCTTGCCAGTGCCCGCCGCCGCATAGTACGAATTATCGAGCAGCGGCAGTATGTTGAGCAGGATCACCGCAGCGAGCGTTCCCCCAAGAATATAAGGAGTCCTCTTGCCCAGCTTCGTGTTGGTCCTGTCTGAAAGCGTCCCGAAGAACGGCAGCAGGAAGAGCGCCAGCACATTGTCGGCCGCCATTATCGCGCCCGAGAAGGTCTCATTCAGGTGGAACGTTTTTGTAAGTATCAGCGGGACTACATTATCGTACATCTGCCAGAACGCGCAGATGGACAGAAACGCGAGTCCCACCAGCACGGTGCGCTTGTTGTTGAGTTTCATCTCAAAAGCTCCCTGTATTAACTAGCCAATATAGCCCAGTTCTTCAAGTACAGCCGGCAGCTCGTCAAATCTTTTGATCGTAGCTATGCCGTCAGTGATCTCACCGAACCCGTACTCTGCGTAAATGCACGGCACGCCGGCCGCATGAGCCGCATCCGAGTCTTTCTGTATGTCGCCCACATAGATGCCCTTGTCGGCTCCATTGCGCTCCATAACGAGCTTTATATTATCCGCCTTATACATCATAGTGCGGCCCCACTCCTCATAGTCCACGAAGTACTTCCACATGTCCATCGAGTCGAGGAAAGCTTTTACATATCCCTCCTGGCAGTTGCTGACAACAGCCATTTTGACACCCATATCTTTCAGCTTCGCAAGGGTCTCTTCAACTCCTTCAAACAGAATGCCGCCGTGCTCGGCGATATATCCGTTCTCGAACACTTCGCACTTATGCGACAGTTCATAGCGCTCCTCCGCCGGAAAATCGCAGAAGATGATATCCGCTATTTCGTCCATAGTCTTTCCCTGAACGGGTTCAATATCTGCAGCCGTGAGCCAGCCTTTGCGGCCTGTCTCTCTCTCAATTACAACATTCCACGATTCTGCTATAGGAACCGATGCGTTCCAGAGCGTACCATCCAAATCGAATATGACCATCCAGTCCTCCTAAAATACGTATTCATATTGCAAATCATAACTATGCAGTCCTCACGTTTGTGGCTATAAAAATCATAGCCGCCCGGTTCCTGCAGAGTTAACCATATAGTTGTCCCAATTATAATAAGTATACCATAACGATGCGTTTCATTGGGTAAGTGATACGCATACATACTTACAGGTTTTTGCGCAGACTTTATCATTATCTGACGCATCTTTCTCGTCCGTCTGTATCGCAGTAAACAAAGACGCTCGCAGCTTTAACCGGCGCATCTGCTTATTGCCACTATACATAAAACATTTTTTACATAATAAGAATGGATGGATAGCAGCAGTAAAAGAAGCGGCGGTGGGTAAGCGATCCTCAATACTTCAAAAGAAAAGCGCTGTGCGTAAGTCTGTGGGCAGGATGTTGGCAGCCCGCCTGTCAACGGGCTGTCCATAGACTTATGCATGGCGCTCAGAAAGATCGCTTATCCATGGCCGCTAATTTCCTCTTACTCTGGACTTCGCTTTCACAAGGTTTTGTATATTATTCATCGCACAGTTTTTCCCCAAGATGCCATTTTTCGTTCAGAAGGAATAAGTTTTTTATCCTTCAGCCCTTATCGCTGCATGTCAGGGAAAAATCACAGCCCCCAATAACACTCTTAAGTTCAGCGATCATTGATTGCGCATGATAAGATCCATTTCTTTCTGAGCCCAGCTGCCCGGTTCGCTCTTATAATGATTTAAGCGTATGCATATTCATACAAAATCGGCCTTTTTTGTCCCCAATACCGTCTCAAAGTCGGAGTCGGTTTTTCTTTCCTTTACCGGTTTCTGCATTGAAGGATAAAAATCTTTATCCTTCATATGCGCTTTTCGATCAATAGGGAAAACCTTCACAGGAAGAGAAGCACTTACCTGCACCTTCGCTTATCTGCCGCTTCTCAAAATACCTAAAGAGACAGGTATTTAATCTGTCGCCAAAGAATGACCTTTTGACTGATGCATCCTTTGCAAGCTAAAAGCGGTCCTTTGCGGGACCGTTTCATTTTTCTGCAAAACAAAGCGGCCCAGAAGGACCGCTCATTTACTGTTATTTAATGGCTTAGAGACTGTCACAGCGTCGTTGACTATTAATTGACCCAAGCCCGCCGCATCGGTGTACCTGTTTTAAAGGCTCCCGCCGTCTATTTGATTGGCTCGAGTCTGTCACAGCTTGGCTCACCTGCTGCGCCGCCGCGGATTATGTGGTAGTACGCGTAATCGTCCGGCGTAAGGCGGCTGTTCTCGCGGAATATCTCTTCTGCGTATTCCTTCTTATCCGGGCGTATGCGCACCGAAATACCGCAGCTCGCCGAAATGAATCTCGGAACAGGCATTATAGTGACTTCAGCCGGCTTGAGCAGCTTCTCCGTTGATATGGCTGCATGTGTGGATTCAAAAGTGAGAAGATAGTATTCGTCCATTGACAGTCCGTGTTTCAGGCACAGGCACCAGCCCGTACTTGTTTCCCTTTCGTGATTATTTGCAGATTACAGCTTGATTACCTTGCTGACTTCCTGCATCGCGCCAAGTATATCATACATGTTGCTTACTGTGCCAACTTTCAGGTCATCTTTTATACCATAGAAGTTGAGGCATGTTCCGCATACGAGGACCTGTGTGCCCTTCTCGATGAGTGTGTTGAGGTTCTCAACGATCTGCGGCTCATCACCTGCCGGCAGCTTAACGCCTTCGTTCATGAAGAGTACGTATGAAGGAACTCTCTCGGACTCGCTGAGTGTGAAGATCGCCATCTTTGCGAGGTTTCCGCCGAGCTCACTTTCGTTTGTGCCGATTGCGTTTGTATTGAAGAATACTGCGTATGTGTCAGCTTCTGCGACCTGCGCGCCCTTGATAGTCTCGCCGTTTGCGAACTTAACGAGGAACTTGTCGCCGAATGCTTCGCTCGTAGCCTTTCTGCCGAGAGCGTCACCGAGTCTCTCAAGGTTGCCTACCTGAGTAGGGCCGTCAACGATGATTTCAACATCCTGCTCGCCTGCTTCGAGCTCTTTCTTTGCCATAATTACAGGGATTGGGCACTGCTTGCCGCCTGCATCGATTCTCATTTTCCTTACCTCCGAATTGGTTTTAAAAATCAGGTTTTCTCTTTAGCCATTGATGCTCCGCCTATAACCATTTATTCACACCAGCCTGCCATTGCGGCTTGTATGGATAATCGCCGGATTTCTGCAGAATCAATGACCATACACAATTACTATACTCTCTTTTTGCAGGAGCCAACTATTGATATATTCTATAATGCCCGCCGGGAAAATGGTGTCCCTTAAATACCTTATGAATAATCAGCACAAGCTTGATTCACCCTCTTATCAGTGTGGTCGCTTCGCGTCAACGTCCAAATCTAAATACAGCCCCGGGCAGTATCCTTCATTAGCAATCGGCGATATCCTTCATAATCAACGATATCTTCATAAAAAGTATTCAGATTTATTTACCGCCGGTGTTCATTTGACTAGCATTACTATGAGGCAGAATCTGCATTCAACGCAGTTTCAATCTTTATAATGCCGTCGAATGATTATTCGGAGAACAACAATGAAGAGAAAAGGTATAACTATTATTCTGATGCTCGTCATGCTTTTTTCGCTTGTGACGACATCTTCTTTAGCCGCATCGAAAGCGACTCCGGTTTCAATCGATGACGTGGCTGTCTGCTATACGCCTCAGAGCGACTATAAAAGCGGAGACTGTATACTTACGGCCACGAAGGTAATGATCCGGAGAGCTTCGATCATGCGCGGCTCGACCCAGTGGAGCACCATCTCCAACAAAACGCTCAGAAGTTCAGCCACGATAGTCGGACTTCTGCTCCACAAGTTCACGTTTGAAGCAGACGGGCTGGCATACAGGGTCAATGTCGGTTTCTTTAAAGGCAATACCGACGCAGCCAGGATCAAGGAGTTTGAAGCCCTTATAAAGGAACATCCGGAAGGCGTGGTAGTATGGGGCAAGAAAGCTTCGGTATTCGGCATGCACGGAGTTCTGCTTACTGATGTAAAGGGTGGCACTCCTTATGTAATGGACTCATGGTATAACCTCGGTCCAAGGCAGAACGGAATACAGAAATGGAACGACTCCTCGATGAAGGCTCCGTCACTGTGCACTCAGTACTGGCTGATCAAGGAGGTCGGGCTTGCCAAGAAGGCAACGCCGCCTGCTAATGGCCAGCCGCTTGTAGCAGCCTCGGCAACCAATGTGAATCCTGAATCAACGCTTACGATCACAGACAAGACCATCCCTACAGAAATAACTGAAGGCAACGGATTCGGAGTGGAAGGAGTCATAATATCAAATTACAGACTTTCCGACGTTACGGTCCAGATCATCGATTCTGCAGGCACGGCAGTGATCAGCAAGACGGTCAATCCGGGAGCCTGGTGCTATGACCTTTTGAACCTTGATTCCAGCATCAAATTCGGTACACTTGCACCGGGATCATACACTTACCAGATAAGCGCCACGGATGAGCAGAAATCCCTGGTACTTGCAAAAGCGGATTTCAAGGTTAATCCGAAGCCTGTTTCAGCAGCCAGTGCGCTCAAGATATCTTCCGTAAAGGCTCCTTCGACAATATATCAGGGCGACGGATTCTCGATAAGCGGCAAGATCACGTCCAACTACAACATCAGTCAGGTGACAGTGTCTGTCCTTGATCAGTCAGGAAGACCGGTTCTGAACGCATCAGCAAGTCCAAAGGCAAAATCGTACAATGTCAGCAAACTGGATGCCAAGGTCAAGTTCGGAGCCCTCAGCGCAGGCACATACACATATAAAGTTGTGGCGCAGGATTCAGAACAGACAAGCACTCTTGTGAGCAGGCAGTTCGAAGTGGTAAAGAAGGCCTCGACATCATCGCTGAAGATCGCATCCTACAATTACCCTAAGACACTTAAGAAGGGAAAAGGATTTACGATAAAAGGCAAGATCAAGTCCAACAAGAAGATCTCATCGGTCAAAGTACAGGTGCTTGACAGCAACGGCAAAACGGTTCTTTCCGCATCCGCGAAGCCGAAAGCAAAGTCCTATCAGGTCAAGAAGCTCGATAAGAAGATCAAATTCGGGAAGCTGAAAAAAGGTACTTACACTTACCGCGTGATCGCAAAGGACTCAGTGCAGACCCTGACGCTCGTCAGCAGGACATTCACGGTAAAGTAACCACCTGTCAACAAAACATAAACTCATTAAAGAGGCCGGTCCTGTCATTCGGGACCGGCCTCTTCAGAGGAGTTTTATGAAGAATTTTATGTTTTATCTGATTTAAGTATAATGGTAAAAGCGTCATTTTATCCGTCATTAAAATATATTAATTGACGCATTTTTGTAAAAATCCCACAATTTGTTTGAGCCTGACATATTTATCCCTTATGGCTGATCAAAGCAGGCTCCGGCAGAATTGTTAACAAAAAACTTCTATCGAAAAATAAGGGGATGCGGTCAGACCGTCTCCCCTTTGAACTTCAAGGCTCTCGCCCCATTAGCTATTCAGTTTTTACCCTTCAGGCGTCTGCGCGCTGCCAGCATCACCGCGGATCCGAGAGTCAGCAGTGATCCAAGGATGTAGAACATAGCTGTGCCAGGGCCTCCTGTGTGAGGAAGCTCTATTCCGGCAGTATTGGTTATCGACAACGTATGTACACCGCTGTCTCCGTCATACGATTCCCCTTCACCATCATTTGACAGTGATGTCCCTTCATCGTACCTGACCGTGGTTCCGTCATTACTGATAGTAATGATCACCGGCGATTCTTTTTTAATGTATCCTTCAGGCGCGTTAGTCTCAACAAGCTGATACACGCCGTCTCCAAGCTCGAAAACAGTGATTTCTCCGTCAGTGCCGTAAGTGAGCAGACCGTCTTCATCACGCGAGGTAAGCCCCTCATATATCTTCTCACCTGTTTCCCCGCCTTCGGTTGTGTAAAGATCAAACTCTGCACCGCCCAGCGGCACGTCATGACCGTCTGCCTGCACTATGTCTATTTTTCTGAAGGACACTTTGGCGGTCTTTCCGTTCGGGATCCTTATCGTCCATGTTTTGTCTCCGGACTCATCATCCGTGGACGACATGATGGATGATCCGTTGACAGCCTCATCAATAGTGACAACGCCGTTGCTGCCTATGGTAAACTTCAGGTCACTCTTCAGGAGCTCGTAGCCTTCAGGAGCTTCTATTTCCTGGAGATAATAAGTCCCTGCCCTGAGATCCATGTCTATGCCCGGAATGATCCCGTCCTGTTCCGATACGATATCTTCATATCCCTCGATCGGATAGAAGTCTTTCCTGACGCCTCCGCCGCTGGTATTGATCTGTCTGTATAGGGCAAAATGTGCTCCGCTTACAGCGGCGTTCGATGAGTCGACCTTCTTTGCCGTCAGGCTAGCACGTCTGTTCCGGACAGTTACGGCCGCGTACATTTTGCCGTATGTCTCATCGGTCACATATGTTTCAGAACCTTCAGGATTATGCGTCGTGCAATACGTTCCGGCAGCACTGCCGGAAACAGTTACCCTGTTGTTCTCATCAACAGAGACTGTTACAAGCTTCTCAAGGCCGACATAGCCTTTCGGAGATTTTGTCTCCGTCAGAGTGTATTCGCCCTCATCAAGGTATACTACCGTGACAAGTCCGTCGTCTCCTGACATGTACGTCTCCGCAGCAATATTCCTGCCGTCTTCGTCTGTGATGCTGAATCCTGCTCCTGAAAGTGCGCCGGTAACAGTGCCAGTGCCATCATCCACCTTCCACTGTCCGGTCCAGTCTGTCTTGTAAAGGATGATTCCAGGGCGCGAATTGATCACCTTATCTACGCGGACATTTTCGTTGCGCCCGGTAGGTTCGCCCTGCTTATACAGAACAGTATATTCAAGGTCAGTCTTTTCGGTGTCGCCCTTTTTCACCCCCGGTACAATGACCGGTTCATCCTGTGCTATCGGAGTAACTTCTGCATAAGTCTTTACCTCTGCAGCATCACCCTCTCCCACAGTTTCGCTGATCATTACATGCCCTTCTTTGTCGATCAGTTCCTCAAGAGTCTTGTCCGAGTCCTCCGTAACCTCAACTTTAACTTCACGGACCACGAAATCTTCGAAATTGCGTGTTTTACCCTCGAAGTAAAGATCATCAAAGAAATAGTACACCTCGGTTTCTTTTGATTTCAGCCTGCGAACAGTTTCCGGATACAGGGTATACGGATTTGCGTCTCCTTCTTCTCTGGTCTTTACGTAAACCGCCAGGAATATGTCATCTCTGGATTCGACAAAATCCTTGTCTGTCCATACCTTTTCAGCTGAAAGGCCCCAGCCCTTCTGGTTGCTGATAAGCACCTTAGGTTTATCTATCTTAGTTGTATCTGTTTCAGTATCCTTTATTTTTTTGATCACACCTGACACAGGAGTCGTTTCATAGTTTTCCTCATGCCCGTTATCGGTCCTCTGGTAGCCGTCTCCGGACCTTAATGTATAACCTCTAGGTATCTCATTAGTCCGCTCTTCGACCTTAAACTTAGTATTTGCGACCAGGTCAGGCACTTCGACCGTATAGTCAGAAGGTATCCTGGAGATAGCTCCGTATATGGACGTTCTGAACGTGGCAGCCTTCTTTTCCTCGTCATCTAATGCGCTGAAATTGTCTTTTCCCGGTCCGAGAGATTCAAACTTCTGACCGATCGCACTCCACTTGCAGTATTCTCCGTCACGGTTCCTGACATGATATAAATACATGTTGGCAGCCGGCAGTTTGTTCGCATCATCGTACTCGCTTCCGAGATACAGCCTGAAATTGAATACAGACTTGTCTTCACTGTCTTCTGCATCACCCTCCTTTGGGTCATAGTGAAGCTTGGTTTTGCCATTAGTATCGTAAAGCTTCTTGGTGATCTCCAGCGAACTTACCGCGTCAGGGTTGAGCTGATTATCAAAAGCAGCTTCCGGGCGTTTGTTAAGCTCCGCATATCCGATACCGTAATCCTTCTTTGTGACCGGATAGTATGTCCCGGTTTCGTCTACAGGATCGTTATGGATTGCGGTTTCCGAAGAGTCTACAGGTCTGATTTTGCCGCTGACCACTTCCTCATTGTCACCTACTTTGACCGCCTTGTACACATCAGGGTCCACTCCGCACTCAACGACTGCATAATGAGTCGTATGCTCAGGGAAAACAAGCTCGGCAGTCTCACCCGCCTTCAGCAGATATACATTATTGTATTCCGTCTTGTATTCTGTGTCGTCCACCATTGTGGATGTTGTGAATGTTGATCTGAACGGAACTTCCTTCGTAGTCCCGGCATAGTATGCCTTTACCTCTCCTTTCTCGTTAGCGAGAACATACTCTGTTGTAAGCGGTTTATCTGTCTCAGGGTCGATTTTCTCTGTGCCGTCTTCATTGAATTCCTGCACCAGATAGCGGATCTGGAACGGATACTCTGTAAGGCTGTTGCTCTGAGACTCTACACCTGAGACCTTCTTGCTCAGCAGCGCGGTGCCCGGCTTCACTGACGCGAGGTTGAACCTCATGTGGAGATTGGACGCACCGGCTCCACGCTCCATATAAAACATCTTCATGGTATGGGACGAAAAGTCTTTGAAGACATATCTTTCCTCGCCATCTACAATCTTTTGTTCGAATATCTCATCCAGTTTCTCTGCGATCTGATCCTCAGAGAGTCCTCTTTTTTCGTAGTTTCCCCTAAAAACTTCCCTAAGGGTAGTAGACTCTGTTGCGACTTGCATTTTATTGTTGACGTACTTGCGGCGCACCATCGTTACCTCTCCCGTCCGGAAATTAATGGAACCCGATGACGCAGAGTGAACACCTCCGAGATCCAGCACAAGCTCTCCGTCTACATAAAGCCAGAAATCATCATCCCCGGAGAATTCAAATATGATATCGTGGCCCCAGTCGTCAAGGCCGTCAGCTGTCTGAGTAAAGCTTGCTTCCATTTCCATTCCAAAGAAATAGTCCGCCTCACCGTCAGTTATGTGATAAAGCTTTTCGCCTTTGCGAGGGTCAGTATCCGGAAGCGGCTCGCCTGTCACATCAGTCTGGTTTGTGATATTTGGCGAAACGCGCCCCGGTACTATATTGTTATACGGCATGAACTGTCCATGCGTTCTTGTAGGCCAGGTCGAGCTGCCTATCTGCGCCAGCTGATCATATACTGTGAACTCCCCTCTTTTATCTCCTTCAGTTTCAAAATGAGCGAAATTCTGGGTGCTGTCGTATTCGAAATAACCGCTCTCATCATGTATGCTCTTTATAAACAGCTTATTCGCCTCAAGCACCGGATTGTCCGGATCATTCCTGGCAAATAAGTCTGCGAGAGACGTGTTGACATTATTGACGACAGGATATCCGTCTTCTCCAAGCTGAGATGAGAGCAGTTCTTTACCATCGGTATCTTTTCCGAAGAATTGAGTCTGGCGCGAATCTCTGTCATCAACCTTATCATTGTTGAAATCGATCATCTTCATTTTGATGCCGAAATCTTTATTATCGATGGTATCGACCGTAGTCAGCTCTTCTGCCGGTTCATCTGTTTCGGTCAGTATAGCAAAGTGGAAAGTTGCCGCCTCCTCCAGAGGGCACGGAACTACCTTCCCATCTTCTCCGACCTTGAGACCCGCAAACTCATAATGCTCATCATCCCACGCAACGATCGTAGAATAATCAAGCCCATTGCGGCGGCCAGGCAGATTTATTCCCGGAGCTTCATCCGATGTTATCTGTCCGCCCGTTAACCTTGGGGAAATATAGTTGCCGTAGCCGGCATTCTTCAGCTCATAGTAATAGTTAGGAGTAGTCCCGTCTTCTTCATGATACTCGGTGAACTCCCATATAGCTGACTTGGCATCACTGCCTACCCACTGAATGAGATCGCCGCTCGGATATACCTTGAACAGCGTACCGTCATGGTCTACCGCATAGGTATCATAGCGCTTTGTTTCTTCATTCCAGATCCTGGTGTATATGATGACCTGAGACTGCTTGCGCTCGCCTGTGTTCTCGTCTGTCTTATCGTAGACTTGAGTATTATCAGAAACACTTACCTTACGGGCGGTATAAGGTACGAAATCATCATTATCAAGCTTGTCTGACTTTTCAAGAAGGTTGAACCACACCTTCGCATTCGCATTATTGGTGGAACCAAAACCTCTATCCGCACTGTTATCAAACATGAGCATTCTTCCGTTTGAAGAAAACTTCCACTTCCCGGCATTGTCTCCTGTGCCCGGGATAGCTTGAATTAAAGATTTTGCCGGATCAGGCTCAGCCTGCAGGGTTACGATATTGCCATTGATGGTCAGATATTTAGGGCTATCGTCAGTCCCTGTCCTGATATAGTATTTATCCTCTTCGATGTTCTCAAACGTCCATTCAGTGATATCGCTCTCGGAAGAAACCAGCAGAACGCCCTTGTGCTCAAGAACATCTTCGCGTATAAGGAGATCTTCGCCTGCGAGTCTCTGCTGACCCGAAACAGTCACTGCTTTATCTGTAAGCGCTGCAGCAGTTATAGCTTCGTCATTGTACGCTATACCGTATGAGTTTCCGCCAAGGCCATACGGATCGTCTCCCGGATCAACATGCGAAGCGAATGTAAGCGTGATCCTGCTGTTACCCGCATTATTTGCATCCGTATAGAGCCTGATGCCTCCGCCAGATCCTGAATGCTGCAGCCAAAGCTTCTCTGAGGCCAGCTTGAAATAGAATTTCCCCTCGGGTGCCAAACTGATTTCAAAAGCATCCCCTGTTTCAGCTAAAGTAATCTGGTTTTTGCCGGCAGTCACTTGCTTTATGTACTTCTTAGCGTCATCGACGATAGTATATATACGGAACTGATTATCAGTCCCTTCTACCGGCTCGAAGAACCATATCGCTCCCTGAGTCTTGTCCGTTGTCTCCGTAAGTACTCCTTTATCTCCTCCAATTACATTGGATGTGAAATACGACGTTCCGTTGCTAACCGAAAGGTAGAAGCCGCTTTCAGCCTCTGTACTTGTAAGCTCAGATAAATCACTTGCAGTGTCGACATACTTAACAGGCTCTTCCGAGGTCTTCACTATTCCGTATACCGAGAAAGATTCCGCCTCAAATGACGCGGCAGACATTCTGTCGTTTTCAGTCTCTACAGCGAGTCCTATTTCATCACTGTCGAGCAGCTCGGTCTCGTTCTTACCCGTCTCCGGGTCCTTCTTGTAGTGAACTATGCGCACGTTCTGCGGGTCATCCACACTGAGCTCCCTGCTCAATTTCTTCTCGTATTCTATGATCACACCGACCGAACGCTCAGGCTCTATCTCAGTTCCGTCCGCAGCAAGCGAGATGTCGTAGAAACGCACAAAATCTATGGTGGTTTTACTTCCGGCTTCACTGGCTTCATCAGCTATAGCAGCTTCGGCCTGCCTGTAGAGCTCGTCAAATTGCTCAGAGTCCGTCTCCGAAGTAATCTCCTCTACAGAAACGCTGGTATCATCCGGCAGCACAGATGAAGTGTCATCAACGGTTATG
>JAFVPI010000096.1 GCA_017505405.1 Mogibacterium sp. | reverse complement strand
GAGCTGAAAGGAAACGGACGCATCTCCATAAGCGGAAAAGCGGCGCTGGTGGCGATATCCGAGATAATGGCAGAACTGTAGCATTACACGAGGCCTGACGTGCTCAGGCCGGTGGGTGAAGATAAATAGAATACAGTGAGGAATCAAAGAAATGATCACAGGAAAACAGAGAAGTGAATTGAAAAAGCTGGCTCAGGATCTGAAGCCGACCGTCATGATAGGTAAGGAGGACATAACTCCGACTGTCATATCGGCGATCGATGATTACCTGAACGCGCATGAGCTCGTGAAGGTGCAGATCCAGGAGGGCTCGCTGATGGAGCCTAAGGAAGCTGCGAATGCGATAGCTGAGGAGCTCGGAGCTGAATTCGTGCAGGCGATAGGAAGAAGGTTCGTACTGTACAGAAGGGCTGCGGATCCTGACAAGAGAAAAATCTATATTTAGCAAAGGGGTGTGGCTATGAGATTCAGGATGATACACGAGAACTTCAACGTGAGCGATCTTGACGTGTCGCTCGCTTTCTATGAAAAGGCGCTGGGGCTGAAGGAAATCAGAAGAAAGACCGCAGAGGACGGGTCGTTCATCATCGTCTATGTCGGCAACGAGGAGACGGATTTTGAGCTGGAGCTCACATGGCTCGCGGAGCATCCGCAAAAGTATGATCTCGGCGAGGAGGAGTTTCATCTCGCGTTCAGAGCGGATGATTTCGACGCGGCGCACGAGCTCCACGAGAGCATGGGATGCATCGCTTTCGAGAACCACGACATGGGGATTTACTTTATAACAGACCCGGACGGCTACTGGCTGGAGATCCTGCCGCCGAGGGATTAGAAAAGGAAAAGAGATGAAGTTAGACAGTAAAGGAATTGGCTGGCTCATAGCCGGAGTCGTGATATGTGCATCGTCATTCCCGGGCAAAAGCGTAGGAGACATGCTGAGCACCATCCTGATAGGCCTGACTTTCATCGCTGTTTACGCGATGAAGCAAAAGTTCAAACCAGTGGGGCTGGGCTGGTTCATAGCGGGAGGCATATTTTTCGCTTTTACCATGGACATAGTTTTCGAAGCAGCAGCCGGACTGTTCTCACGCGGCAGCGATGATGCCGGCCTCCTGTCCAGCATAATGATAGGAGGCGCGCTTACCTTTTTCTTCTTGTTGATGTTCTATCACAGAAACAGGGAAGTGCTGCATGATGTTGCCAACGGTGCGGATTACAGCGAGAGCGAGAATGGCGAGTTTGAGTTTCCGTTCCAGGAGCAGGTCTTTAAGGAAGATACTGTTGAGGTCGTAAATGAGACCGTTGAACAAGTGCAGCCTGACAGTGCAAATGCGGCACCGGATACTGACGACGAATTCATAGAGATCGAAGTGACGGACGACGACGGCAAATAGGAGCTTCAGGTAGATCAATTGAAAAAACTGAACTGGATAGAAATAACCAGTCTTTATATAGGCGTAATAATGGGCGCGGGATTCGCGTCAGGCAGGGAATGCTGGCAGTTTTTCGGCGTATTCGGAACTAAGGGATACGCGGGGGCTGCGGCGAGCACGGTCTGCTTTGTGCTGCTGGCGTGCATGCTGACATTTATTGCACGCAGCAAGGGCACGGCAGACCTGGGCCGGCTCATCTGCCCGGTGGAGAGCCGGCCGGCCTATGAATTCATAGGCTGGGTGCTCGCCGCCATCTACTATTCCATGATAATCACTATGACAGCCGCAGGCGGATCGCTCCTGAACCAGCAGTTCGGCATAAGCAAGGTGATCGGAGGAATGATAATCGCGATCCTTTGCATAGTCACTGTTCTCGGCGATTTTGAGCGAGTTTCAAAGGTGTTCAGGCTGATGATCCCGGTGCTTTTTGTTGTGGGCATCATAACGATACTCCTCACGATAAAAGCGGACTTCTCCCAGAGCGGTCCGACCGATGGATACACGCCGGGACGCATGTCGCCAAACTGGCCTGTCTCTGCACTGGTATTCATGGCGTACAATACGACGGGAATGATCACGATGGCCGGCAATTCCGCCATGAACGCGAAAGACTCAAAGCACGCATATGCGGGAGCTATCGCAGGCACGCTTTGCCTGGGAGGACTTACGATCCTGCTCCTGCGCGCGCTGCTGACTGACATGGCATTCAGCTCGGAGCTCGACCTTCCGATGCTGGGCTTCGCGGGCAGGCTGTCACCTGTGCTGAGCATCATCTATGCGGTGATACTCTATGGAGCGGTGTATTCGACCGGCGCAAGCACGTACTACGGCTTCAGCACAAAGCTTAAAGACGGAAAGTACAAAAGATGGATAATCATAGGCGGAGCACTGGCAGGCTTTCTGCTGGGGCTCACCGGATTCAAGAAACTTGTCGAATTCCTGTACCCGGCGCAAGGGTACATAGGAATCGTATTCATAATCCTGATAATCATCAATTTCTGCAGGGAGCTTTTGAAGCCGGCGCGTGATAAGGCACGTACTCAAAAGGCCTGAATGACTCAAGGCCGGCCCGTGACAATGCGATCCGTAGACACCGCGTCTTGCAGAACTATCAGGGATAGAGAAAACACAACAGTCAGGGGGAAGTTCATATGAACAACGATACCAGAAACACTCTTGAGGCTCTGTCGAGAGGAGAGATAAGCGTCGATGAGGCGCTGACCCGCATCAAGACTGAGCCGTTCGAGGATATCGGTTACGCGATGGTGGATCTTCACCGCAAGGTGATGCAGGGTGCGCCGGAGGTGATCTACGGTGAAAGCAAAACAGCTGAACAGATCACCGGCATCGTTGACGTGATGGTGAAGAAGGGGCAGCTCCCTATACTTGTTACAAGGATAGATGCTGCAAAGGCTGAGATCCTTGCAGCGAGCCACGAGATATTCTACAGCAAGGAGGCGCGTATCGCTGCGATCGGTGAAAAGCCCGAGCCGAACGGCATCGGTCCGATCGTAATAGCTACAGGCGGCACGAGCGACATACCTGTGGCTGAGGAAGCCGCGATAACTGCTGAATTTCTCGGAAACGAGGTCATACGCCTCTATGATGTCGGAGTAGCCGGCATACACAGGCTGCTTGCCCACAAGGAATACATAACTCAGGCCTCTGTCATAATCGCCATAGCAGGCATGGAGGGAGCTCTTGCCAGCGTGGTGGGAGGACTCGCTGACTGCCCTGTGATCGCTGTCCCGACTAGTGTCGGATACGGCGCAGCTTTTGAGGGCCTGTCGGCTCTGCTTTCGATGCTCAACTCCTGCGCGAGCGGTGTCGCCTGCGTCAACATAGATAACGGATTCGGCGCGGGGTATATAGCCAGCCGCATAAACCACATGGAGGCAAAGAAATGAAGCTGATGTATATTGACTGCAGCATGGGCGCGGCCGGCGACATGCTGACTGCCGCGCTTCTTGAACTCCTTGACGCCGGCGAACGCGCGGCCTTCATAGAAGAATTCAACAGCCTGGGACTGCCGGGCATAGTGATGGAGACGGAATCTTCTGTAAAGTGCGGTGTTGAGGGCACGCATGTACACATGCTGGTCAACGGCGCAGAAGAGGATGAGCATATGCACGATCACATTCATGCCCATCATCATGAGCATCATTCGCACGAGGACGGGCATATGCACGAACATGATCATCACCATCACACGCACGGCCATGATGATACCGCTGCTCACACCCATACGCATACGCACGACGGTGTTCCCCACACGCATTCACATAACGGGGTGGCTGAGATCAGACACATCGTAAGAGACCATCTTGAGCTTCCGGAGAACGTAAGGGAAGACATCCTCAAAGTGTACGATATCATCGGCGATGCTGAGAGCAAGGCGCACGGCGTACCAATAACCGAGGTCCACTTTCATGAGGTGGGGACAATGGACGCAATAGCCGATGTGACCGCTGTCTGCCTCCTGATCGACCGCATAAAACCGCAAAAAATAGCAGCATCGCCTGTCAACGTCGGAGGCGGGACTGTAAAATGCGCGCACGGAGTATTACCGGTACCGGCTCCTGCGACTGCAAATATACTGGAAGGGATCCCTTCATATTCCGGAGATATAAAGAGCGAACTCTGCACTCCTACGGGCGCTGCGCTCCTCAGATATTTTGCAGATGAGTTTTGTGAAATGCCTGAAATGCAAGTGGAAAGACAAGGCTTCGGCATGGGAACAAAGGACTTTGAGAGAGCCAATTGTGTAAGAGTCACTCTCGGCGAAACAGACTAGCTAATTATTGCCATTGACCGTAAAGTCAGCGGAGGATTATAATTGACGAGTAAAATAATACCCGAGGCCGTTTGGCCGCATGAAGTAGAAAAGAGGTGCAGAATGGGATTATTTGATAAGTTTAAGAGCAAAGAAGAGAAGGCTAAAGAAGCTGTAGAAGCTAAAGCAGCAGAGGCTAAAGAAGCAGCAGAAGCCAAGGCAGCAGAGGTAAAAGCAGCAGCAGAAGCTAAGGCAGCAGATGCTAAGGCTAGAGAAGAGGCATTCCTCAAGAGAAACGCTGAAGTAAAGGCAGCTCAGCAGGAGAAGATCGCAGCAGAGAAGGCAGCTGAAGAACTGAAGGTTGCTGAGGCAAAAGCTGAAGAGAAGAAGGTTGCTGAGGCAAAGAAGAAATCAAACGAGAAATATAAACTGGCAGTAGACGGCGACTTCGGTCCAAAGTCGATAAAGGCTGTACAGCACATTCTCGGATGCAAAGAGGACGGGATCTGCGGAACAGAGACTATCAAGGCTATCCAGAAGCTCGTAGGAGCGGATGTTGACGGTGTCTGGGGAACACAGACTTCAAAGAAACTTCAGAAATTCCTCGGCGTAGAGGTAGACGGAGTTGCAGGCCCTAATACATTCAAGGCATTCCAGAAGTGGGCAAACAAGGAGCTTGGCTTCTAGAATTTCAAAAGCAAAATACAAAAATCTGAAAATGATTCTCCGGCAAGTCCGGGAGTCCTGATAAACAGATATTTGATGCACAAAAATGATCCCCGCATTTGCGGGGATCTTTCATTATAATCGTTAAATATAAGGGAAGTTATTCATAAGCATGACGGACTGCGACTATGCTCTGTGAGCCTTTATATCAGCAGCTGCCTCTTTTGCGGCTTCAGCTACGAGCGGCTTCCTGATCTTGTTGCCCGAAGCCATGACTTCGGCATCGGTTTTTGCAACATGCTGCACCAGGTCGATAACCTTGTTGGAATAACCCCACTCATTGTCATACCAGGCGATGAGTTTTACAAAGCTGTCATCCAGCATGATCCCGGCTTTCTCGTCAAAGATGCATGTGTTGAAGTTTCCCCTCAGGTCGGCTGATACCAGCTCGTCGCTGTTATATTCGATGATGCCTTTCATAGGACCTTCGGCAGCGGCTTTGATGGCGTCACAGATTTCCTTGTAACTTGTTTTTTTCTTCAGCTGCGCGGTCAGGTCAACAACGGAGACGTCATTGCTTGGTACGCGGAAGCTCATGCCTGTCATCTTGCCGTTCAGCTCAGGAATGACTCTGCCGACAGCCCTGGCGGCTCCGGTCGAGGATGGGATGATATTATTGAATACAGAGCGGCCGGTTCTCCAGTCACGTCCGCCGTTGGAATCTACAGGCTTCTGCTTGGATGTTGAAGCGTGTATGGTCGACATCAGAGCCTTCTCAATACCGAATGCCTCATGGACTACTTTGGTCAGCGGTGCGAGGCAGTTGGTAGTGCAGCTTGCGTTTGACACTACAGTCATAGTTGCAGGATCATATTCCTCATGATTAACGCCCATAACAAAAGTAGGAATATCGTCCGATTTGCCCGGTGCGGTAAGAATGACTTTTTTTACACCGCCTATGAAATGGCGGGAGCAGGCCATCTTTGTCAGGAAGATTCCTGTGGATTCGATCACGTACTCTACGCCGTACGAAGCCCAGTTGATGTCTGCAGGATCGTCCTCAGAGAATACGTGGATGTCCTTGCCGTTGATGCGGATGCCATCATCTGTTGCTTCCACATCTCCCATGAAGCGGCCGAATACTGAGTCGTATTCCACCTGATAAGCCATTCTTTTAAAATCTGCATGATGCAGATTGACGGCTACTATCTCGATATCAGTATCTCTCATCTCGAGACTGCGGATGATAACACGTGCAATACGTCCAAAACCGTTGATTCCTACCTTGATTTTTTCGCTCATTGAAACTTCTCCTCTCTATTTGTTTCCGGTCAAGCATAAAAAAAGAATCAATCCCTAATATTCCCTAATTTCATGCATATATTATCACTTTTTCCTATAGTTCGACGTTTATAATATTTAAGTAATCTATTAAGAGCATCTAATCACAAACGGCAGAGACGGCATTTCGCAAGGATGCCGGATGTGATAGAATACGTAAAGCGTATATAGAAAGCAGGTGATGGATATTT
>JAFVPI010000095.1 GCA_017505405.1 Mogibacterium sp. | reverse complement strand
GCGAGGATCCGCAGGGAGACATATTCAGCGATGCCGACAGCACACTGTATGATGTCAAGAAGGCAGGCCGCAAGGGATGCGCTGTATTCGGCTACGGAAAAACTCTGACGGATGAATAGGAACAGCATGCAGAAAAGAGATTTGACGAAACCGCTGGACAGGTATCTTTCACCGATCGATGTATGGGCGATGGCCTTCGGCTGCATGGTCGGCTGGGGTGTGTTCGCCATGCCCGGAACGACGTTCCTGCCTGTCGCGGGGCCGGCCGGAACGCTGATAGCCATGCTCATATGAATGGTGATAATGCTGATCGTAGCGAGGAATATCTCATACCTGATGGGAAGGACCTCGATCACGGGAGGCATCTATACATACACCAAAGAGGCGTTCGGAAGGGATCATGCGTTCCTAAGCTCGTGGTTCCTCTGCCTGTCATATCTTACGATAGTATTCCTGAACGGCACAGCGCTGTTTATCATAGTCAGGACTCTGATGGGTGAAAGGGCGCATCAGGGGATCAGCTATGTCGTGGCGGGAAATACCATATACCTGAAGGAGACTTTCCTGTCCGTAGCGGTTCTGGCGGGAGTAGGCCTGATGTTCATCGCGGCAAAGGCAGTACTCCAGAGGTTGTTTACCGTATTTTCGCTCATTCTTGCAACAGGTATAGCGGTCATATCGGTGTTCTGCCTGCCTCATGCGTTCTCCAGCGGATTTATATGGACCTTCGGCACCGCCGGGATCAGCAGAGCAAACGCTATATTCAGCATAGCCATTCTGGCTCCGTGGGCATTCGTCGGATTTGAGATCACATCTTTCGAAACGGCTCATTTCGATTTCCCGGTCAGAAAGTCTGCAAGGATAATCGTCACGTCCATAATAATAGCGACGATGGCGTATATATCCATGACGCTCATAAGTGTTGCATCTGTACCTGACGGATTTTCATCCTGGATGGATTACGTCGCGGGTCTGGACGATCTGAAAGGCATAGATTCAGTGCCTACGTTCCATGTGGCCAGATCCGTTATGGAAAAGGCAGGACTCATCCTGATGACAGTCACCGCTGTCTCAGCGATAATGACGGGCATCATCGGAGGTTACCGGGCTACGACGCGCGTGCTCTCAACTATGGCCGAGGACCGCATCCTTTCAGAAAAGTTTTCAAGCACAACATACAGCATACTTTTCATTATGGCGATAGCCATAGCGCTGTCACTTTTCGGCCGCAACACCCTGATATGGTTCGTAGACCTGACATCATTCGGAGCCATAGTAGGCTTCGGATATACTTCAGCGGCTGCATATAAGATAGCCCGCATGGAAGACAATAACAGGGTGGTGATCAGCGGCATGGCCGGCGCAGTCATCTCTGTGATCTTCGCCGTAGTACAGATGGTGCCGGGGATCCTGGCAATGGATGCCATGGGCAGCGAGGCGTTCCTGCTGCTGTCACTCTGGTGCCTGCTGGGCTTTGTGTTCTACTGGCGCACGGTAGAGAGGAGCACGCTTACTGAATACAGCGGGCTGTTCGCATCAGGCACAGTGCTGTTCGCGCTGCTTCTGTATTCTGCGCTGATGTGGCTCGCCAAGCGGATACTGGTGGCTCCTGACGCCGATCAGATGAGACTGACACTCACAAGAGGGGGTGCCATACTGCTCATCCTGGTATTCGTGGGGCTGGCGATCATGCTGTATGTGCAGAACCTCGTAAGAGAAAAGCACGCCGCGGTTGAGCGTGAAAAGATACACGCGGTCGAAAGCAGCCTTGCCAAGAGCCAGTTCCTGTTCAATATGTCGCACGACATCCGCACGCCTATGAATGCCATCATTGGCTACACGAATCTGGCCAGAAAGGGTGAGGCATCGGATGAAGTCAAAGGCTTTCTCGATAAGATAGAAAACTCCAGCCAGCATCTTCTGGCGCTCATCAACGATATTCTCTAGATGAGCCGTATCGAGAACGGCAAGATGGAGCTGGAATACGTTCCTGTCGATCTCTATGCGGTATTTGAGGGAATACGCGAGCTGTTCTCTGAACAGATGAAAGAGAAGAATCTGGACTTCAGTGTGCACACGAAGCAGATAGAAAACCGCTACGTATGGTGCGACCGCAAGAATGTCAACAGGGTGCTTCTGAACCTTCTGAGCAACGCGTACAAGTTCACGCCTGCAGGCGGTTCGATCAGCACCTCGATCTGGCAGTCCGGAACCAGCGACAACGGCTACGGCACATATGAAATAAGGGTGCAGGACAGCGGGATAGGCATGTCTAAGGAATTCGCCGAGAGGATGTTCAATGCCTTCGAACGCGAGCGGACATCTACTGTCAGCGGCATTGAAGGAACGGGACTCGGGCTTTCCATCACAAAGAGCCTTGTAGACCTGATGGGCGGAACCATAGAGGTCATGACTGCTCCGGGCAGCGGGACCGAGATCGTGATAAGGCTGAAGTTCCAGCTCGCCGGTGAGGATGATGTGCCGGATCCGGAAAAGCTCAGTGACGTCACAGCATCGCGCGAGGAGGTCCGGGAGTCTGAAGTCGACTTCAGTACAAAGAGACTTCTGCTTGTAGAAGACAACCTGGTAAATATGGAGATAGCCAATATGATCCTTACTCAGGCAGGGTTCACTGTGGAAACGGCTGAGAACGGAAAGATCGCAGTAGAAATGGTAGGATCTTCGGAGCCGGGATACTATGATGCCATTCTTATGGACATACAGATGCCGGTAATGGACGGCTATGAGGCGACCAGAGCCATACGGAGCCTTGAAAACAAGGCTCTTGCCGATATACCTGTTGTGGCGATGACTGCGAATGCCTTCAAAGAGGACGTAGATGCTGCAGCAGAAGCGGGAATGCAGGGCCATGTAGCAAAGCCTGTGGATGTAGGCACGCTGATGAGGACCCTCACCTCCGTGCTCCGGTAAATCAATTAAAAACCCTCCGGCAGGAGGGTCAGCGCCTGTATGGCATTTTCTTCCGAATAGATTCAAGACGGTTCAGGGCAGCATATAAAG
This sequence comes from Mogibacterium sp., assembly GCA_017505405.1. GTDB lineage: Bacteria > Bacillota > Clostridia > Peptostreptococcales > Anaerovoracaceae > Crickella. The sequence goes on along the minus strand of JAFVPI010000095.1, from coordinate 9,984 downwards.
TGCTGTCCTGTTTTGCAAAATGGAAACGTATCAGATTATTGACAGGTTCCCTGAAGAAGCTTGAGCCCGGCACGGCCGCGACTCCGACGAGGCGTGTCAGGTCTTCGCAGAACTCAAGGTCATTATCATAACCGAATTCAGAGATATCCATCAGAACGTAGTAAGCACCCTGAGGGTTTGTATGGTTAAGGTCCAGATCATCGAGTCCTTTCAGAAAAAGGTCTCGCTTGCGGGTGTATAGATCGACAAGTCCCCTGTAATACTCAGGACCGGCCTTGAGCCCGGGTATCACTGCCTCCTGAAGCGGATGAGGCGCTCCGACGGTAAGAAAATCATGCACCTTCTTAACACACTCGGTGATCTCAGGCGGAGCGATCACATATCCTATTCTCCATCCCGTGATCGAATAGGTCTTGGAAAGAGAGGAACACGACAAAGTGCGCTCACACATTCCCGGAAGTGAGGCGATGTATGTGTGCTTATAAGGCTCGTAAATTATATGCTCATAAACTTCATCCGTGATGACATATGTATCATATTTGACCGCAAGGGATGCTATGATCTCCAGCTCCTCCCGCGTGAACACCTTGCCGGTCGGATTGGAAGGATTGCAGAGTATCATGGCTTTAGGATGCTGTCTGAAAGCGTCCTCCAGCACCTCCGGATCAAAATGGAAATCAGGAGGGATCAGCGGCACATAAATTGGCTCTGCACCTGACAGAATAGTGTCTGCACCGTAGTTTTCATAAAACGGCGAGAAAATGATCACCTTGTCTCCCGGATCGGCAACCGTGAGCACAGATGAAATCATTGCCTCCGTGCTGCCGCATGTAACAGTGATTTCAGTATCCGGATCGATGTCGAGTCCCATGAAGAAGCTCTGCTTTTCTGCAAGCGCCTTTCGGAACCCGGGATCTCCGAATGTGATCGAGTACTGATGCACATCAGGCATGTCTGCTGTTTCACCAAGCCTTTTCATAAGCATCTCAGGCGGAGCAAAATCCGGGAATCCCTGAGACAGGTTGATAGAGTCGTATTGATAGGCGATCCTGGTCATGCGCCTTATTACGGAATCCGTAAAATTTTCTGTCTTTTTTGATAATCTCTGCATGTTTTACCCCTCCCGGTGTGCTGTTCTTTTTTATTGTATCAATTGCACTGAACATAAACAATAATAAGGCCTGCGCTTTGTTTTACTTTGTTCTGTTTAGCTCATTTGTTTGATAAATAACAGGTTTCAATGTAGAATAAAATCAGGGAAAATTGTAGTGCTATTATCATTAGCTCATAAGGAGGAACTTATGAAGGTAATCGCAAGTGAAGAGAGAACTGCCGTGATTTCAAGGGTCATGGAACTTCTGGATCCGGGCAGCTTCATGGAGATGGGCGAGCAGGTTTCTGCCAGGTATACCGAGTTCTACCACCCGGACTCCGTAATGGAGTCAGACGGAGTGGTCACCGGTTATGGTACGATCAACGGCAGCCTTGTTTTTGTTTATGCTCAGGACAATGAGGTCATGGGCGGCACATTCGGAGAACAGCACGGACGCAAGATAGTCGATCTGTACGAGCATGCCATAAAGGCTAAGGCTCCTATCATCGGACTCCTTGACTGTGCAGGTTTCCGTATTGAGGAAGGGCTTGATGGACTTTATCAGTTTGCGAAGCTGTACAAGCGTGAGGCTGAGGCATCGCAGATCATTCCGCAGATAGTGGCGGTTATTGGCCAGTGCGGCGGGGGAATGTCTATCGCGGCACAGCTGGCTGACTTTGTCTTCATCGAAAAAGACAAGGGCAGCATATTCGTTAATCCGCAGAGAGTCGTAAGCAACGCGATCGGAGACAACCCTTATGTAGAAGCGTCCGATGACGGCACTTTTGAGTGGGAAGAGATCGTAAAGAACATCCGCAGCATAGTAGGCATACTGCCGTCGAGCAGCAAATTCATGCCGGATATTCTGGAAGTCAGCGATGAGGAACTCAACCGCAGCTGCGATGACATCGATGACAGCCTCGGAGACGCAAGAGCCATACTGGCAGAGCTGTCTGATGACGGTCAGCTTGTTGAATGCAGGAGCAGCGGCGACCAGAGCATGGTCACGGGATTCATAAGGATAGCCGGAATGCCTCTGGGAGTAGTGGCATGCAACGAATATGAGGGCAAAAAGCGCATAACAGCTGACGGCTGCAATAAGGCCGCAAAGCTGATAGACCTTTGCACCAGATTCCACATTCCGCTGCTGACCATAACGGATACGGACGGTTATAATACCGATTCGGCAACAGAGACTTTCCTGCCAAGCGCGGCAGAAAGAATGGTCAGAGCTCTGACTGTGTCGGATGTTCCTAAGATCAACCTCGTAACAGGCTCCATCGTCGGAAGCGCTTACAGTATGATGAACTCCAAGGGACTCGGAGCAGACTACGTGTTCATGTGGGATTCTGCCAATGTAAGTATCGTTGAACCGCGTCAGGCAACTGAGGTCATCTTCGGAGAGTGGTCATCCGGACTCGAGCAGCAGTACCGTGACACACAGTCCAGCGCTGTCGCTCTGGCAAGACACGGTTTCGCTGACAAAGTTATCTCGCCTGAAGACTCCAGAAAGTATATAATCGGAGCGCTTCAGACGTTCGTAAACAGCAGGTAGGTGATGATATGAGTTTAGGACAGATATTCTTAACTGCACTGCTGTATACACTTATCGGAATGGGCACGGTATTCGCTGTACTGATATTCATCTCGATCTGCATATGGCTGCTGGGCAAGGCTTTTGCACCAAAAGCACCGGCAGCACAGGCAGCTGCAGCAGCTGCATCTGAGCCTGAAGAGCCTGAGGGCATCAGGCCTGAAGTCGTTGCCGCCATCATGGCAGCGATCCACCAGCAATTAAAAGATGAAGAGGGTGTACCTGAAGAGGGATACATCGTCAGAAATGTACGGAGGGCAACATGGAGACATACATCGTAAGAGTAAACGGCGAGGAATTCGAAGTCGAAATTGAAAAAACGGGCGAAAGTGCAGCTCCTGCGGCAGCAGCCAAGACAGCAGCACCTGCTCCTAAGAAAGCAGCAGCCAAGTCCGGCGGCGGAAAAGGAAAGGGCGAACCGGTAGTATGCGGTACAGCCGGCAAGGTCTTCAAGATCGTTGCAAACGAGGGACAGCAGGTCAAGAGCGGTGACACAATAATCGTGCTCGAGGCCATGAAGATGGAGATCCCTGTTGTTGCACCTAAGGACGGCACAGTCAGCAAGATCGTTGTTTCAGAAGGAGAAGCCACCACATCAGGCCAGACTGTAGCTTACGTAGAATAATACCGGGAGGTAAAGAAATGGGAGATACCTTATTCAACCTGGCTCACCAGACCGGCTTCTTCAACCTGACCGTCGGCAACGTGATAATGATCGCAGTTGCTCTTGGTCTGTTGTATCTGGCCATCGTCAAGGAATATGAGCCTCTCCTGCTCCTTCCGATATCTTTCGGCATGCTGCTGGTAAACCTGTATCCGCCTATCATGGAGGAAGGCGGACTGCTGCACTACTTCTTCATGCTCGATGAGTGGACGATACTTCCGTCTCTCATATTCCTGGGAGTCGGAGCACTGACGGATTTCGGACCGCTTATCGCCAACCCGAAGAGTTTCCTGCTCGGAGCTGCGGCGCAGTTCGGAGTATTCGGAGCATTCCTGCTGGCGATGCTCATGGGATTCAATGAAGCTCAGGCAGCGGCAGTCAGTATAATCGGAGGAGCTGACGGACCTACATCCATCTTCCTGGCAATGAAGCTGGGACAGAGAGAACTCATGGGTCCTATCGCCGTAGCGGCATATTCATACATGTCGCTCGTGCCAATAATACAGCCGCCAATCATGAAGGCACTTACAACTGAAGAGGAGCGCAAGATCAAGATGGAGCAGCTCAGAGACGTTTCGAAGAGAGAGCGTATCCTGTTCCCGATCATCGTTACGATCGTAGTTTGTCTGATCCTGCCTTCCACAGCACCTCTTATCGGAATGCTCATGCTCGGCAACCTCTTCCGCGAGAGCGGAGTCGTACGCCAGCTGCAGGAGACTGCTTCAAACGCACTTATGTACATTGTAGTAATCTTCCTGGGAACTTCAGTAGGAGCTACAACCAGCGCGGAAGCATTCCTTAAGTGGACCACCATAAAGATAGTCATTCTCGGAATGATAGCGTTCAGCTTCGGTACGGCTGCCGGAGTACTCTTCGGAAAGCTCATGTGCAAGCTGTCGGGCGGCAAGATCAACCCGCTCATCGGCTCTGCAGGCGTATCCGCGGTACCTATGGCAGCGAGAGTGTCACAGAAGGTTGGCGCAGAAGCCGATCCTACGAACTTCCTGCTCATGCATGCCATGGGCCCTAATGTAGCCGGAGTAATCGGAACAGCAGTTGCTGCCGGTGTATTCATGGCTATATTCGGTGTCTGATATCAATGGAGGAACAAAATGGGAAAGAAATTAAAAATAATGGAGACTGCGATCAGAGACGGTCAGCAGTCACTGATCGCTACAAGAATGCCTTTTGAAGACATGGAACCCGCACTGGCTCTGATGGACGAGGTAGGTTATGAAGCCATTGAGTGCTGGGGCGGAGCTACATTCGACTCATGCATCAGATTCCTCGATGAGGATCCGTGGGAAAGACTCAGAAAGCTCCGTGCGGCAATGCCTAACACACAGCTTCAGATGCTGCTCAGGGGCCAGAACCTTCTCGGCTACAGACACTATTCGGATGACGTAGTTGATTATTTCGTCAAAAAGTCGATCGACAATGGAATCGACAGGATCAGGATCTTCGATGCGCTGAATGACCTCCGCAATGTTGAGACAGCAGTAAAGGCTACAAAGGCATACGGAGCTCACGCCCAGGTAGCGATGTCATACACTATCGGTGAGCCGTACACACCTGAATACTGGAAGGGCCGCGCTCTTCGTATCCAGGAGCTCGGCGCGGACTCGATATGCATCAAGGATATGGCCGGACTCATGGTGCCGAACGCAGCAGGTGAGATGATCGCGATGCTCAAGGAGACAGTTGACATTCCTATCCAGCTGCATACACACTGCACAAGCGGCGTTGCGCCTATAACTTACTACGTAGCTGCGCATGCAGGCGTTGACATCATCGACACGGCTATTTCGCCGTTCTCAGGCGGAACGAGCCAGCCATCCACTGAGGTAATGGTAGAGACATTCAAAGGAACTGAATACGATACAGGCCTCGATATCAGCAAGCTCGAGAAGATAGCTGCTCACTTCCAGACCATCAGAGACAAAGATCTCAAGAGCGGCCTCATGAACACCAAGGTCCTTGGCACGGATATCAAGACACTCATCTATCAGGTGCCTGGCGGAATGCTTTCGAACCTCGTATCGCAGCTGAAAGACCAGAATGCTGAAGACAAGTATCTTGAAGTGCTTCAGGAAGTGCCTCGCGTGAGGAACGACCTCGGAATGCCGCCTCTTGTAACACCGTCATCACAGATCGTAGGAACACAGGCTGTTCTCAACGTACTGATGGGTGAGAGATATAAAGTGCTTTCCAAGGAGACTCAGGAGATACTCAAGGGAAAATACGGCTCAACACCTATGCCTATGAACCCTGATGTTCTTGCAAAGATCGATCAGAGCCAGAGGATCACCTGCAGACCTGCAGACCTGCTTGAGCCTGAACTCGAGAAGCTCACGGCAGAGGTAGGCGACTACAAGGAGCAGGACGAAGACGTACTGACATACGCTCTGTTCGGACAGGTAGCGCTCGACTACTTCAAGAGAAGGGCAGCGCTCCGCAGCAAGGTGGATCCGGGCTCAATAGATATGAAAAATAAAGCATATCCGGTTTAAGCGTTAAGGAGAGGAATCAATAATGGGTTTTGTAAAGGAAAATGGCAGGACTATTCCTGTCGCTGATAAAGTATTTGCTCTGAGCGGACGCGCTAAGGCTGCGATCGCTGCAAAGGGCAAGGATGCTGTAGTCAATGCAACTGTAGGAGCCCTGCTCGATGATAACGGCGATCTTGTAGTAATGTCGTCAGTGGCAGAAGCTATCCGCACGCTCACACCTGCTGATTATGCTGAATATGCACCGATCACCGGCACACCTGCATTCAAGGAAGCGGTAGTAAAGGCACTTTTCGGCAATTATGAGCCATCCGGCCACATCAATCTGTGCGTGACTCCGGGAGGTACCGGAAGCATTACGAGTGTGATTCAGAACTATTCCAGCTACGGAGACAGCGTTCTTACACACGACTGGTGCTGGGCAAATTACAAAAATATTGCTGTATCCCAGGGCCGCAAGCTCAAAACGTTCAGATTCTTCAATGAAGACGGCGGATTTGATGCTGCTGACCTCGAAAAGCAGCTGAATGAGCTCGCTGCAGTGCAGGATCAGGTCGTTCTGATGATCAACACACCTGCTCACAATCCTACAGGCTATTCACTCAGCCTTGAGGACTGGGATGCAATGATCGATGTGATCAACAGGACAGCCTGCAAGGTGGTGCTCTTCCTGGATATCGCTTACATAGACTATGCAGGCGAAGAGGATGAAGTACGTGCATTTGTGCCTAAACTTGCAAATCTGGGTGATCATGTGCTCACGATCTTCGGATACAGCGCATCCAAGACCCTCACTGCATACGGCATGAGACTCGGAGCCATCGTATGCATGGCAAAGAAAGAGGAAGATGCTGAAGAGTTCAGACGCGCAGCAGAGTATGCAGCCCGCTCCACATGGTCAAACTGCAACCGCTCGGCCATGGTTGTAATGGGCAAGATCTATGCTGATCCTGAGCTCAGGGCAAAAGTGGATGAAGAGAGAAGAGTATACCGCGACATGCTGCTCGAGCGCGGACGCATTTTCGAAAAGACCCTTAATGACAATGGAGTAAAGTGCGTACCTTTCAGAGCCGGATTCTTCGTGACCATCGCCTGCGATGACCCTGCAGAAGTCGGCAGAAAGCTTGAGGAACAGGATATATTCTGCCTGGCACTCGCAAAGGGCATACGTGTATCCATCGCTTCTATCTCTAAAGAGAAGTGCGTGAAGTGCGCAGAGGCGATCGCGGCACTGCTCAAGTAAAAGATTTTCAGTGACAGCCGCGACAGAAACGCCGCGGCTGTCTCATCATCAGAAAGGAGACTGAAATGCCTAAGACCATTGGTATCATGGGCGGCATGGGTCCTGCTGCGACAGTAGACCTGATGAGCAGGATCATAAGCATGACAGACGCCTCTTCCGATCAGGAACATATCCCTATGATAGTTGACAACGACACCAGGATACCTGACCGTACGGAAGCTATTCTGGGCAGAGGGGAAAGCTGTGCGCCGGAGATGCTCGCAAGCGCTAAAAGACTTGAGGCGGCCGGAGCTGATTTCATAGTGATAGCGTGCCATGCTGCTCACTGTTTCGTAGATGAAATAAAGGATAAGATCGGCATTCCTATTCTTGAGATGCCTGAGGAGACAGCAAAGCTTCTGAAGCTCAACGGCGTCGATAAAGCTGCTGTTCTCGCTACGGACGGCACTGTGCGGAGCGGACTCTTCGGTCATGCACTTGAACGCATGGGGATACTGACTGTATATCCGAATGAAGAACAGCAGAAAATGGTCATGTCTCTGGTATACGATTATGTCAAAAAAGGCGTAGTTGATATTCCGGACTCATTCCGTGAAGGGATGCAGAATCTTGTCGGAGACCTGGGCAAGCAGGGGGCAGAGGTACTGATCCTGGCCAGCACTGAGTTTCCTATAGCTTTCAGTTTAATGGGACTAAGATCGGATGCTTTCGTAGATCCAACCATCATTCTTGCCAAAGCGGCAATAAGAATGGCTGGAGCCAGTGTCAGAGAATCTGCTGACAGCGGCAGATGACCGTTAGTTAACATTCGGCGGGATACGGTATTCCTGCTGCGTGTAAAGCTATAGTGTAAGGAGGTTAATAAGGAGGTTAATATGGAAAAAATCAAAAATTCATTGCCGATTCAAATCTTTATTGCACTCGGCCTGGGTATTGTAGCGGGACTTATTTTCCTTGCAGTGGGTGCGGCTGATTTTACCGAAGCTTATATAAAGCCTTTTGGTACTATCTTCCTGAACCTGCTCAAGTTCATTGTAGTTCCGATCGTAATCACTTCGATCGTTCAGGGTGTCGTATCGCTTTCGGACATCAAGAAGGTAGGTACCATCGGACTCCGTACTATTATTTATTACTTCTGCACAACAGCATTCGCTATCGTTATAGGACTCATTTTCGCGAATATCTTCAAGGGAACATATAAGGTGCTGGAGACAAGCGATCTGGCATATGAAGCTGCTGAACCTACGAGCTTCATGGACACGATAGTCAATATCTTCCCTTCCAACCTGTTCGAGCCTATGGTAAATAATACCATGCTGCAGGTAATCGTTATCGCTCTCTTCGTCGGATTCGGTATCATCCTTGCCGGTGACAAGGGACTTCCGTTCAAGGAATGGATCGACAGCGCTTATGAAGTGTTCATGGTCATCATGAGGGGAATCATCAAGATGACTCCGATCGCTGTATTCTGCCTGATCACACCGGTAGTAGCAGTAAACGGACCTCAGGTGCTCGGATCACTCGCGATGGTACTGCTGACAGCATACATTGCGTACGCTGTACATGCCCTGTTCACATACTCGCTTGCAGTCAAGACTCTCGGTCACATGAACCCTGTCCAGTTCCTCAAAGGAGCTCTTCCGGCATTCCTGTTCGCATTCTCGAGCACATCCTCGATCGGAACACTTCCGGTTACCATGGAATGTGCTGAAAAGATGGGCGGCCGCAAGGATGTGGCAAGCTTCACGCTTCCGCTCGGTGCAACCATCAACATGGACGGTACTGCTATCTATCAGGGTGTCTGCGCTATCTTCATCGCAAGCTGCTACGGCATCAACCTGACACTCGGCCAGATGGTGACCATCGTACTGACAGCAACACTGGCATCCGTCGGAACAGCCGGAACACCTGGCGCAGGAATGATCATGCTGGCTATGGTACTCCAGTCCGTAGGACTGCCTGTTGAGGGTATCGCACTCGTTGCCGGTGTTGACCGTATCTTCGATATGGGACGTACCGGAATCAACGTAGTCGGAGACCTCTCGGCTGCAATGATCATAAGCGACTACGAGACAAGAAGAGAGGCAAAGGAAGCCGCAAAGGCATAATACATTATAATAATTAGTTAATGGCGCAAAAAATGTTAACGAATTATACTGAAGTGAAAAGCAAATCAGGACATGAAAGCCTGAATACAAGAGATGCTGCCATGATCGCGCTTTGTGCCGCGGTCATGGCGGTATGTTCGTGGATATCCATACCTGCAGCCGTACCGTTCACCATGCAGACCTTCGGAGTATTTCTTGCTGTCGGTCTGCTTGGAGGAAGAAACGGAACACTTGCAGTACTGATCTATATTTTGCTGGGCGCAGCCGGACTTCCTGTATTTTCAGGATTTACAGGCGGCATCGGGCACCTGTTCGGCGCTACCGGAGGTTACATTATAGGGTTCATTTTCTCGGCCCTTCTGATGTGGCTGGTTGAAGCGCTTCTTGGCAGGAGCATGAAAACACTTGTTGCATCTATGATAGCAGGACTTTTAGGCTGCTATGCATTCGGTACGGCATGGTTTATGGTGGTCTATGCAAGGGACAGCGGAAGTGTAGGTCTGATAACGGCTCTTTCGTGGTGCGTCTTTCCTTACATCATCCCGGATGCGCTTAAGATACTGCTTGCCGCGGGTATGACACGCAGAATAAGGCCTCTGATAATGGGCTGAAATTTAGGGTAAAGGACTGGGAAATCAATACCGGATGGAATTAAGTATCTGGACTTTTTTAATAGTATGCCCGCTGACATTTCTCGGAGGGTTCGTTGATGCAGTCGCGGGCGGCGGAGGTCTTATCTCGCTGCCCGCTTATATGATTGCAGGTGTGCCTGTTC
>JAFVPI010000094.1 GCA_017505405.1 Mogibacterium sp. | reverse complement strand
TTTGTGACCTGGAATGACAACCGCTATTATGTGCAGAAAGGCGGAATGATTTATGCAGACCAGGGCTTTTCCGTAAAGAACATACCATACGGAGCTGATGAAAACGGATGCGCAGTACAGCTGGAGATCCCTGACGGAAACGGCAGTTCCGTGGTCGAAATAGCGAAGGCCCAGGTCGGCATCATGACAGGAAAGACATACTGGGTATGGTACTACAAGACCAGATTCATTGATACAGACCGCACGCCTTGGTGCGGAGCATTTGTTGCATGGTGTTATAAGAAAGCCGGACTTTATAAAAAGATATCGGTCGCAAAAAAGTTCGGACCTCTCGGATATGTGCCAAGCTACTCAAGATATGCTGATAAACACAAAAAGTGGGTCAGCAAAAGCAAGGCGAAAGGCGGAGATGTCATAGTTTTCGGAAGAAACAGGCATGTCGGCCTGGTCGAAGGCATTTCCGGTGATTACATAATCACAATAGAAGGCAATGCCGGCCCGACGGCTGCTATAGGATGCAAAAAACCGGGGGCTGTTGTCCGCAATGCATATAAGATCGACAGCGTGAAGATAAAAGGTATCATCCGCCCTTAGAGTATGATCGACTGGGTATGCTTTAAAAAGCGGGAGTGGAGAACAACATAAAGACAGAAGCGGAAATAAAAAAAGAGACCATACAGCTTGAGCGCGAGCAGGTCAGAGAAAAGATAAAGGAACTGATCGAAGCTGAATATGCCAGGCTTGAAGAAGAGGCTGCGAGGATCGCCCCGGAGTTTGATTTTGAAGTAGAGGCAGAAAAGCTCAGGGCTGAAGAAGAGGAGGAGCTTGCGAAGGTAAGCTTTGCGTGGGCTGATACTGAACCGGACGAACCGGAGTCTGGACCGGCTTCTGGATCAGAGGCGGATGCGGGATCAGAACCCGGCCAGGCACCTGATCCTGAAACGGTAAAGGAGCCTGAAAAAAGAAAAGTAAAAAAAGAGTACGGACCGCTCCCTAAGGCTAAGGTATCTCACTCAAAATATCCGAAGCCGTATTACGTTCCTGAATCAGCAGCGGGAAAGATGCTATGGGGAGACAGGCACAGACGGACTCTGACGGCTGCTGTGATCATGCTGGTTTTGTTTGCCGGGTATCAGGCATGGGATTATCTGGTGCCTAAGACTGTAAACATTGATTATGTGACATACGGAGGCACGCAGCACATAGAGTACGCGACTACAGCCAGGACTGCAGCTGAACTTAAGAGCGAGCTGACTGAAAAAGGAGACACAGGCGAACATGATCTGATGGATACTGTTCCTGAGATGCCTGTAAAGAGCAACATGACGGTCGGTATCAGGCAGGCCACGGAGACTGAAGCAAAGATCGCCGGTAAAGAACAGAAACTCTGGCTCGTTCCGGGTACTGTTGAGGATAATCTGGAGCTCAACGGAATAAGCTTTGACGACGATGATGAGATAAAGCCGTCACTGGATAAAAAAGTCGCAGATGACACGTCGATAGTGGTCAATGAGATCCACTATGATGTGAAAGAAAAGAAAGAGACCGTTGAAGCTGTAAGCAGGGTCATACTTGATCCGTCACTCGCATCAGGTGTTCAGGAAACATCTGAAGGGAACGACGGAGAAGGCATATTCACATATACCACCAAATATGTAAACGGCAGAAAAAAAGGAACTGAACGAGATCTGAAGGAGTGGATCACCGAACCGCACGACAGCGAGCTGAGGCTTGGGACATCCGGCACAGGCAATTCGGGAGAGTACATAGTCGAAAGGACGTTTACAGCCAATACTACCGCGTACACTGCAAAGGCCGGAGCACGCGGCGCACTTGGAATGGGCGTGCACTTCGGTACCTGCGCAGTTGACCCGGGCTTTGTCAGCCTGAGATCCGAACTGTGGGTAGAAGACTACGGATATGCGTATGCATGCGATACGGGCGGCGCAGTCAAGGGCAATGTGGTAGATCTGTACATGAACTCAAGAGGCGCATGCACCAGCTGGGGGAGAAGAAATAAGACGGCATATGTGATTATCCCTGCAGAATAGAGATAATTAGTGGTAAAATAAAAAGAAACAATCGCAGTAACAAGCCGGAGGGGCACAATGTTCAGGAAATTCAGACAGAGTCCATATGCGAAAGCCGCAGTCCTGATACTGGTGTGCGGAGGCCTGTTGATCATATTCAACAACTGGATCACCAAAAACCGCATATCGATCGGCTTTGAAAACATAAATAGTACTCTGGCGCCTATATACATAGGCGGTATTCTTGCGTTCATTCTTTGTCCTGTGTATAACGCCTGCGTAAAGTGGAGCTATCAGCGCCTGCTGACAGGAGCAATGCAAAAGGACGCTCCGGCCGGCATCATGCCCGTCTATGAAGACGATAAGCTTGCCGTGAGCAAGGAAGAGAAACGAAACTTGCTCGGCGCTGCAAGAGCTGTCGCGACATTAGTATGTGTGATCGTGGTAGTCGGACTGGCGGGTCTGTTTATATACTTCGTAGTGCCGCAGGTAGTTGCCAGCGCGTTCAATCTGGTCAATACCATGCCGGAAAGGCTGACTTCTTTCTCCAATTGGTGCCATGTCCATCTGAGTCACTTCCCGTTTATAGCGGTCTGGGTAGACAACCTCGCAAATGCTGAGAACAGCGAGGTGATGCAGTGGATACAGGAGCATATCCTGAGCGGCAATGCTGCAAGCATTGCATCGATGGTATCCAACGGTGTCATCATGGCGGTCAAGTACGTGGCAAATGCCTTTATCGGACTTCTGATAATGGTATACCTGCTCAACTACAAAGAGAGACTCTTCGCGATCACGCGCAAGATAGTCAATGCTACATGCAGCCAGAAGCGCAAGGCGACTCTCTATGAATTCGCAAATATTGTAAATGAGACATTTATCGGGTTCATCGTAGGCCGCATAATTGACTCGTTCATAATCGGAGTCCTGACGTACATTGTACTCAAGATATGCGATATGCCGTTCGCCCTGATGCTGAGCCTGATAGTAGGTGTGACCAACGTCATACCGTTCTTCGGCCCGTTCATCGGAGCCATCCCGTCGGTATTCATACTGCTTCTTGAGAACCCGATAGATGCGCTTTATTTTGTAATTATTATCATCGTGATACAGCAGCTCGACGGAAATCTGATCGGCCCGAAAATCGTAGGCAATGCCATTGGGATCGGGAGCTTCTGGGTGCTGATCTCGGTGCTGATAGGAGGGGGACTGTTCGGATTCCCGGGAATGGCTCTCGGTGTACCTGTGTTTGCGGTATTCTACAGATATGCCGACAAACTGATGACAAACAGCCTGAAGCGCAAGGAAAAGAACACTCACACTTCATATTATTACAGCCTTGAGCCGTATGGACTCGAGGATGACGAGGTCGAACTCGAACCGAGCAAGAAAAAACAGCAGTCTTTATATTCAAGACTCAGGAAGGGAACGAAAGATCTTTCTCATAACAAATTTGCATATGACCACAACGACCACGTGAGCAATCTGGACAGAGATACCGATAAGCTTGCTGAAGTCAAAGGCAAGGAGCAGGATCTGCTCGAATAAAACAAAATGCAGGAAATCATATTAAAAACAATAGAAAGAATATGCAGTTATGTGCCTGAAGAACGAGTGCTCAGGGATGAGCCTATGAGCAGGCACACTTCATTTCGCATAGGCGGACCGGCCGCAGCTTTTGTTACGGTAAACGATGAGAAAGAGCTTGCTGCTGTTATGGCGGCTGTTACTGATGCCGGAGCGGAGCACATGATGATCGGAAACGGATCAAATCTTCTCGTTTCGGATGAAGGCTATCCGGGCATCATGATAAAACTCGGAGGGGATTTCGAAACCATTACACGGGATGCGGATGATCCCTGCATAGTAAGAGCCGGGGCGGCAATGCTCATGTCGAGAGTCTCGGCATTCCTGACCGAAAACGGACTCAGCGGATTTGAGTTTGCGAGCGGCATACCCGGAAGCATAGGCGGAGCAGTGTTTATGAACGCAGGCGCATACGGCGGCGAGATCAGGGATGTCGTCAGAGCAGTCCGTGTGATGGACGCTGACGGGAAAAATCTTCGCACGCTGAGCAATGAGGAGATGCAGTTCTCATACAGGCACAGCGTGGCAGAGGATGCCGGAATACTCATTCTTTCCGCAGAGATGGAGCTGAAAGAGGACGATCCGGATGAGATAGCAGCGAGAGTGGCTGAACTCCAGTTCAAAAGAAATTCCAAGCAGCCGGTCAACTATCCGAGCGCAGGAAGCACATTCAAGAGACCTGTCGGCGGATATGCCGCGGCACTTATAGAGCAGTCCGGACTCAAAGGCTATACAGCAGGCGGAGCTCAGGTGTCGGAGAAGCATTCCGGCTTTGTTATAAACATAGGCGGCGCCAGCTGCGAAGACGTGCTTGCTGTAATGAGACATGTAAGAGAAACAGTTTTATCAGACTCGGGCATACTGCTTGAGCCTGAGGTGAGGCTGATCAACTGCAGCCTGTAGAATTATGAAAATGAGTATTGAGGATATAAAAAAAGAATACAGACTGATATTCGATCATCACACGCATACGATCTATTCGAAAGTGGGTCCGTATTTTCATGGGAAGGGCCGCATAATAGACAATGCCCGCTCGGCCGCGAAAAGAGGACTTGACTCGCTTGCAATAACAGATCACGGGCCATTTGATTTTTACGGCCTCGATCTCCGCAAACTCCCTCAGATGAGAAGGGACATTGCGCTGGCTCTGGCTTCTTTCCCTAAGCTCAGGATCTACCTCGGAGTGGAAGCTGACATAGTCGATACAGAGAACGGCCTTGATGTTTCACCTGAGGATTTCGAAAAGTTCGACTTCGTAAATGCCGGCTATCATTATGTGCCGAAGTGCCATATGATCCACAATTTCCTGGCATTCAGGCTCCCGTGGCCGAAGAAGCTGCAGGAGAGACTCAGACGTCAGAATACCGAGCGCATCATCAAAGCTCTCAAAAGCAATGACATAAGGACGCTGACGCATCCCGGCGACAAGGCTTTCATAGATGAGCATGCAGTGGCGAAGGCGTGTGAAGAGACAGGGACACTGGTGGAGATCAATGCCAGACACAAACATCCGGACGCGGATGACCTCAGGATATATAAGGAATATGACGTGAAATTCGTCATCAACAGCGATGCGCACAGGCCAAAATACGTAGGGCGATTTGCGGAGAGCCTTGCGCTCGCCATGGAGGCAGGCATCGATCCGGAAAGGATCGTAAACATACAGAAGAAATAAGGTAGTAAAAATGGAAGTTGTGATCATTACGGGAATGTCAGGTGCGGGACGAAGCAGAGCAGCAAACTGGTTTGAGGACCAGGGGTATTACTGTATCGATAATATGCCTCCGGCACTCATATACAACTTTCTTGAGATGGCTTCCGCTGCAGAGAACAATATAGCCAAGGCGGTGTTCGTGGCAGACCTGAGAAGCAGGAATTTCTTCGGTGAACTCATAGATGTCATAGATGATCTGAGGAGCAGGAGCGATATAGAGCTTACGGTGCTTTATATGGAGGCGGCTGTATCCGAGATCGTAAGAAGATACAACGAAGTAAGACGGAACCATCCTCTGACAGGCGGGCAGGCCAGCGCAAGTGTCATAGAAGACGAGAGAGAAAAGCTGAGAGGGATACGACAGATCGCAGATCTGGTGCTTGATACCAGCAACCTCAAGCTGCCTGAGCTGGTTGAAGAGCTCGACCGCATGTTCTTCGGCGGAGCGGTATCCTCGACCTTCACGGTGAACATCAGCTCATTCGGGTTCAAATACGGAATACCGACAGAGTCTGATGTAATGTTTGATGTCAGATTCCTGCCGAATCCTTTTTACGTTGCAAGCCTGAAGAAACTGTCGGGGAATAACAAGAAAGTCAGGGATTACATTTTCAAAAGCGAACTGGCAGGCGAATTTGTAGAATCAGTACATTCACTGCTGGCATCGATGGTAAAGGGCTACATAAAAGAAGGAAAGTATCATCTGAACATAGCTTTCGGCTGCACGGGCGGTCATCACAGATCTGTGGCGATCGCGAACGCTGTTGCCGAAGAATTTGAGAAGGACGGCATGAGGGTAAGGATCCATCACAGAGACCTGGCTCTTCAGAATAAAAAAGGATAGGGGACGCAGTGTCATTTTCTTCGGATGTAAAGAGTGAGCTGGCGAGGATAGAGCCCGCCAAAAAATGCTGCATGCTGGCTGAGATCGCGGGATTCCTGAGAGCATCAGGGTCGATAAGGATCACCGGCGGCAGTTTTGCTATTGTGGCATCTACGGAAAGCGCTGCTGTTGCGAGGCACTTCAAGGTGCTGATCGAGACCTATTTCCGCAACAAGGCCGACCTCGCGATCGGAGGCTCACACAGGCCGGGCAGTCAGGGCAAAAAAGGAAAGAATACATATTACATAAACATCAGCCCCGATGAGAAATCGATGCAGATACTCCGTGAGACGGGAATGCTTCTCATACGTGAGGGTGATGACTATTTCAGCGACGGCATTTATCCGCCGGTCGTAAAATCCAAATGCTGCAAGCGGTCATATATGAGAGGAATGTTCCTTAGCTGCGGAACGATGTCGGATCCGCGCAAGGGCTATCATCTGGAGTTTGTGCTCGACAAGGAGCAGAGCGCCATGGATCTGAAGAAGCTGATCGGATCATTTGATGATCTGGCGGCATCTGTCGCAAGGCGAGGTGATAATTACATTGTGTATATGAAGAAGGCTGCGTACATCAGCGATATGCTGGGCATTATGGGAGCCGGAAGCGCTGTTCTTGATTTCGAGAGCATACGGGTCAACAAGAGCATGCACGGCGAGATAATGCGCATCATCAACTGCGACAATGCAAATGTGGACAGGACCTTGCTGGCGGCTGAGGAGCAAAGGGAGTGGCTTGTAAAGATAGCTTCCGCGGAGACAGGCAGGCTGCCTGATGCTGATGAACTGACGGATCCTCTGTCGGATTTCTGGAGCAAAGGGCTCAGACATCTGCCGCCGCAGTTAAAGGAAGCGGCATACCTCAGACTGTACAAACCCGAGGCGAGCCTCACCGAGATCGGTGAGTCGCTGACGCCGCCGGTAGGAAAGGCGGCGATCAGCAAGCGCTTCGCGAAGCTGCGCGCGCTCGCCGAAAGCGATGGCGGAGATGCTTCTCACTGACACGGAATGGTGAAGACATATGGAAAAGAATCAGATAATCGAACTCAAAATAGAAGATATGCTCGATGACGGCAGGGCCTTCGGAAGATATGAGGGCTGTGCCGTTTTTGTGAGCGGCGGCGCAGTTCCGGGAGATAAAGTAAAGGCCAGGGTGGCCAAGGCGAAGAAGTCTTCAGCAGAGGCCGTATTGACAGAGATCACTGCAGCTTCGCCTGACAGGATCCATGCGGAATGTCCTTATGCAGGCAGCTGCGGCGGATGCACGATGCAGGAGCTGTCCTATGAAGCTCAGAAGAAACTCAAGGAAGAGCAGGTAAGGGCAAAGCTTAAGAGATTAGGCGGGCTGGATGATCCGAAGGTAAATGCTATCATTGGAGCCTGCACGCTGAAGTACTACAGAAACAAGGCGGTTTTCGCTGTCGGCCCTCATGGAGAAGTCGGATTCCTGAAGGGAAAGACGCATTATGTGATGGACATTGAAGACTGCCTGCTCCAGTCCGATGCGGCAATGGTATGTGCAGATGCATTGCGGGTGTTTCTTAAAGAGACCGGCATAAGGGGCATAACTCAGCTGACAGTAAAGACAGCATTCGGGACAGGCGAGGTCATGGCGGTGCTTGAGGCAGAAAGCAAAGAGATACCGCAGATCGAAAAACTTGTGGAAATGTTTGACGATGCAGTATACAGTCTGAGCCTTGACGAAGAGGGGGATCCTGCAGACACACAGGCATACAGTCTGGAGTCAGTTGCGGTCATCCATAAGGGTAAGTGTCATATAATCGCAGGCAAGCCGACGATCAATGAAGAGGTGATAACGGATGATGGCCGCAGCCTTACGTTTGAGATAAGCCCGCAGTCATTCTATCAGGTGAACCCGGAGCAGATGGAGCGTCTTTACGACAAAGCTGCGGAATATGCGGACCTCAGAGGCGGAGAGACTGTACTTGATCTCTACTGCGGTGCGGGTACCATAGGGCTGTGGCTGCTTGAGGACCTTAGAAATAAGGATATCGAGGCTTTCGAAAAGACCCGGGTCATCGGGATAGAATCGGTCAGACCGGCGATCCTTGATGCCAACAGGAACTCTGTTATAAACGGAGTGATAAACACAAGATATATTTGCGGCAAAGCTGAGGAAGAACTCCCCGGCATGATGGGGCTGGCAAAACTCTATAAATGGAATGAGGTAAATGAGAGAGTAGAACGGGAGCCTGAGATCAGACTGGAGCACGCAGACGTGGCGGTGCTTGATCCGCCGCGTGCCGGCTGCGCCGAGCCTCTGCTCGCCGCAGTGGTGCAGGCTGCACCCGATCGCATAGTGTATGTATCATGCGATCCCGGCACGCTCGCCCGTGATATCAGATACCTTACTTCAAATGGATATGAATTCATAGAAGCCACCCCAGTGGACCAGTTCCCGTGGACATCACATTGTGAGGTGACAGCTCTCATGAAGAGGCTGTAAGCATTGAAATTTGTGGGATTTCTCAAATTGTATTCTTAGCTTGATACCGACATTGTCGACAATGGAGAATACAAATCATATCGGCAGATGAAATCTTCACAGTAATGTGGTTGAAAAAACGAAATAATGATATATAATCAGCCCAAAGAAAAGCAAGACGTGGAAGCTTCCGCGTCTTTTTTCTTGTACGAATATTTGATAATCTTAGTATGTAAAGATAATGGAGACGAGTATTATGGATCAGGACAAAATCAAACTATTCGAAGACCAGCCGATCAGAACGGCATGGGATGAGGAACATGAAGAATGGTATTTTTCAATTGTTGATGTTATTGCGGCTCTGACTGAGCAACCGGACTCAAGACATGCGAGCACATATTGGGCAGTTCTGAAGAAAAGATTAAAAGATGAGGGTGCTGATCAACTGCTTACAAATTGTAAGCAGTTGAGATTGAAAGCTACAGATGGCAAGCGGCGTATGACTGATGTTGCAACTACTGAGCAGCTTTTAAGGCTTGTTCAATCGATTCCATCGAAGAAAGCGGAGCCGTTCAAGCTTTGGCTTGCACAGGTTGGACGCGAACGCATAGAAGAAACTATTGATCCGGAGTTGTCCATTGAGCGAGCATTGGAGACCTATGCTAGACTGGGATATCCTGAAGACTGGATCAATCAGAGACTTCAGACTATCAGGGCAAGGAAAGAACTGACCGACCAGTGGAAATCACATGGTATAGAAAAGGGCAGAGAGTTTGCGATCCTGACTGATGAAGTTACAAGAGCCTGGTCTGGAATGAGCACCAGACAGTATAAGAATCTGAAGGGACTCAGGAAAGAAAACCTCAGAGATAATATGAGCACGCTTGAGCTGGCTCTTAATATGCTTGCGGAAGCCACAACCACAGAGTTGACTAAAGTTGAAAACCCGGAAGGTCTTGAGGAAAATTTGCATGTCGCAAATGCAGGAGGGACGGTGGCAGGTAATGCCAGAAAAGAGATCGAAGACCGTACAGGCAGACCTGTGATAACTTCACAGAATGCGGTTCAGCTCAATAGTGTAGTAACTGATCTCATTGAGGCGGTAGCAAATCCAGACATGGAAGATACTGAATAATTATACAATGCAATTAAAAATGCCTCATGAAACTGTATTCTTTCCATATACCTCTGCCCGGTCCGAAAAGTTTTTTCTATCCAGGACGACGCATACAGAAGGGGTATGTATACTGAGAAAATATAATGAATAAGAAAGATGACTTTAGGAATCGCTCCCGAAAGGGAGCATTTCTTTTGACAAATGAGTTAGAGAAGACTAACATATATAGAAAGAGGGATGAGCATCACAGACTCAATGAAAATAAACAATGGAGGAAAAATATGGACCTTAAATTCGGAGATGTTCAGGAGACTGCACTTATCACTCTTGCCATACGTGCAAGCGAAACATCAAGACCTGATGCCAGGATCAGTGATCCGATGGCGAAGAAAATAATAGATACACTTGGTGTCGATGTAAGTAAATATGACCCGTTCATGTCCCACGAAGGAGTGGTTGCAAGAACTATCATGTACAGGGAAGCACTGAAAAAGCTTATCGCGCAATATCCTGATGCTGTGTGCATCAATCTCGGATGTGGGTTTGACGACAAGTTCCCGCAGGTAGATAACGGAAAGATAAGATGGTATGACGTTGATCTTGCTGATCAGATCGCGGTCAGGAGAAAAGTCTTCGAGGACAGAGAGCGATGCATCATGATGGATGGCGATGCTCTGGATGGCTCATGGACGAAGAATATACCTGAATCAGATATGTACATCATAGTCATGGAAGGTGTCCTGGAATACTTCTCCAAAGAGCAGGTGAAGACTTGTCTAAATATGCTCTGTGATTCCTTCACACATGGTTATCTGCTTGCAGAACTGCATGCGCCGTTCATGGCAAAGAACTCTAAACATCATGATGCAGTCAAGTATACAAATGCATCATTCGGGTGGGGCACAAAATCCGGAGAAGAGTATCTTGAACTTGAGCCGCGAATGACGATGATATCAGAGACCAGCTACAACGAGGAAATGAAAAAACATACTATCCGCGGTAAGCTGTTTGCGATCATAGGCAGGAATCTCAATAACAGACTCGCGATATACAAGTGGTGACACAACTAAATTGGATATACAGATGCGCTGGCAGCAATCATGGTAGTGATTCTGTAAATGGAAAGAGAGTAAATTATGAGACTTGAGAAATCTATTTACAAAACCGAAATATCTGATGCCAGATGGATGGCATACGATGTCCCGGGGAATATAGGGTGGATGACTTATCTTGCAATGCTGGCAAAAATGATCAGGGACAGAGAATATGGGAGCGCTGCAGTCTCAGCAGCTCCGGCAGCTCTTATGATCACAGGTGTTGCAGAACTGATCAGTGAGAGGATAGAAGGGCTTGACCGTGAGCTTCCTAAAGCTCGACTGTACAGAGGTTTTGGTGCCCTGACTCTCGGCGGCATTACAGGCATTGCCGCATCAGCCATGACAAAATCAGGTAAGAGTAAAAAGTTATTCATGGGTGGTGGTGCGACGCTGTGCGCAGTGTTTGCCGGACTGTTGTTCAGAGGATATAAGATCAAGGGGTAAATCGATGACATCGATACCCCAAAAGTGCTCCTCGGAAAGGGAGCAATTCTTTTGACAAATGAGTTAGTTGAGTCTAACATATATAGAAAGAGGGATGAGCATCACAGATCTACTGAATGTGAATAATGGAGGAATGCTTATCATGAACAATTGGAACAAAAGTAATGCGAAATGGATGATCCTTTATGCAGTGCTGTATGCTGCAGGGACTGCAATAGTATGTGTGACGGGAGCGATACATCCTGTCCTGTTCGTATGCTATCAGATAACTGCAGGGATACTGCTTTCGGGAATCATCATACGTGCGTTTGCAAGGGTAAAAGCACCGGGTGTGGCTGTATGCCTCGCGCTCGGCATGCTTATTCTGCTTGTGGTAATCAAAGATGCCGCAGCATGGCATGTGATCCCTGTCATCGGCATCGCTATTGCTGCGGAGATCGTGCGTGCTGTATCGAAATACAGCTGGAAAGGCGATGTGATCAGCACTGCGATCATGAGTTTCTCATCATTTGGTTATTACGGTCAGATCTGGTTCAACCGCGATTTTACGTATGAGGCTGCAATAGAGGAGATGCGTGCAGGATATGGCGACACCCTGATGGCAGTCAGTCCTGCCTGGGCTCTGCCTGTAGTTGTAACCATCGGGATCATAGCATCGGTGATCATTTCCAATCTGACAGCAAAGATGTCTGGACTGGAAAAGTAAGGAGGAATGTATGGGACTCATAAAAAAGTACATGAACCAGACAAGGAAGCCTGAGGGAGTTCTTGGCAATTTGATGATAACAGGGATGAATACCGGACATGCGGCAATGGCGAAATGGGGAACAGACTACCTAAGAGTCAAGGATCCTGTCAATGTCATCGACCTGGGATGCGGCGGAGGAAGAAATGTAAAGGCACTAGCTGAAAGATATGCGGGAGCTATGGTGACAGGCCTTGATTATTCAGATCTTTCGGTGGAGAGGGCCAGGGTGCTCAACAGCAGCCTGATCAGCAGCGGCAGATGCAAGATCGTGCAGGGAGATGTTTCTGCAACAGATTTTTCTGATGGCAGCTTTGATCTTGCTACAGCATTTGAGACTGTTTATTTCTGGCCGGGTCTGGAAAAGTGCTTCAGTGAGGTCGCGAGGATACTAGGACCTGATGGCACCTTTATGATAGTCAATGAATCAGACGGTGCGGATGGCCCTTCGAAGCAATATGAGAAGATCATCGAAGGGATGAAGATCTACACACCTGAAGAGATCGAGAGTGCCCTTAAGACAGCCGGCTTCGACCGTGTCACGACATATCATCATGACAGCAAGCCATGGATCACAGTGATAGCGGAAAAAGGAGAAGCGGCGAAGACAGAGATAACTAAAACTCTAAAACCTGACTATAAGAACTGGGTCCCTCAGGGGATGATCACAGGAATGTGCGCCGGGACAGCAGCGCTCGCTGTGGCTAATATCGGTGCGGCAGCATTGCTCAGATATGAGAGCGGCAAGGTTAAAACAGCGATACAGGCAGCGCTCGGACTAGGCTTTGTTGGATGCGCCAAAATGACAGAATGGTGCATAATGGCTAACCGCAATTTTTCATATGACGGAGAGCGCAAGCTGTCAAAGGTTATCGTTGAAGGAACCGCGGAATATGTCACTATTCCTGAAGGAGGAGTAGGACTCGATGTTGGCTGCGGCAGTGGGGCCCTTACGATCGCCTGTGCCAAGAGAAATTCTCAGGCGACTATGGTTGGCATAGACCGCTGGGGTGCAGAATATGCGTCATTCAGCAAAGTTTTGTGTGAGCGTAATGCTGAGGCAGAAGGTGTTTCAAATGTTTCCTTTGAAAAAGGCGATGCGGTGCATCTTGATTTTCCGGACGAGACATTTGATGCAGTTACGAGCAATTATGTATATCACAACATATCCGGAGTGGATAAGCAGAAACTGCTCAGAGAGACACTTAGGGTCCTTAAGAAAGGCGGCACCTTCGCGATACATGATCTGATGTCAAAAATGAGGTACGGAGACATGGAACGCTTTGCGCAGGAGCTACGTGACGAGGGGTACCGGGAAGTTGAACTGATCCATACAGATGATGGGCTGTTCATGTCAAAGCTGGAAGCGACTAAGATGATGCTCAGAGGATCCACAATACTTAGAGGCGTTAAATAGAATGGAGAAGAGGAACGGATGGCGTGTTACCTTCAGCAAGGAGATGTCGGCTCGCATCGCGATAGTATACGCGGAGTGCACCAGAGGTAAAAAGACTGAAAATGGAGAAAAGTCATTCATGTATGATCTGATCCGGGAACCGGATGGGAGCGCAGGTACTGCTGAACCCTCAAGAAAGGAACGGATCAGAAGCGCGTATAAAGTCACCGGAGGACATGCAAGCTTCTATGATGGCATGATGACATATTCCACAATTCCGGGCAAAGTCATATGCCGCGTTATATGGAATATGGACGCGGAAAAGAATCTGCGATACATTGAGACAGCTTTCTCGGGGATCCCTGAAAACTACAGCGGAAGGATACTGGAGGTGCCGGTAGGGACCGGAGTCCTTAGCATGCCTGTATACAAGGAACTTCCGGATGCAGACATTACATGCCTTGATTACTCAGCAGACATGATGGCGGCCGCAAAGGAGAAAGCTGAGACTGCCGGAATACATAACGTTACTTTCGTTCAGGGAGACGTAGGAAACCTTCCGTTTGAAGACAATAGCTTTGACATAGTTCTCTCACTCAATGGCTTTCATGCTTTTCCTGATAAAGAAGCTGCATATGCAGAGACATTCAGAGTGCTCAAGGACGGCGGCGTATTCTGCGGATGCTTCTATATCAAAGGAGGATGCAGCAGAACGGATTGGTTCATTAAAAATCTGTATCAGCCCAAAGGTTTCTTCACGCCGCCATACGAAACAGAAGAGAGCCTGAGAAAACGTCTTGAAAACATGTATAGTGAAGTGAAAATAACTGTGGTAGAGGGGATAGGCTGCTTCTGCTGCAGGAAGTAGACAAGATTGAGTACAGAGCAGATTTTGATCCGAATTCGATGATAAAGTTACGATGATCGCTACTGTTAAGGAGACAAAATGAATTATTCGGGAATGCCGATGGGCATGTGGTATCTATATGAAAAATCATTCAGGGATAAACTCGTATCTATCATGGGATGTGATCAGGAAACGGCTGATGAAGTAGCCAAAAAGGCTAAATGGAAATACAAAAGCATCATAGATAAGCTTCCTGAGTTTGAGAAGGAAGACCGTTTCAAGATGAATATCGTTAGCTGCGCGATGCTCATCGCGTTCACCTTGAATATGCCGGATCGTCCGTCAGTGGAAATGCTTGCTGATTATTATGAGAAGTCAATGATGATCAAACCGGCAAAGGCATTCTTCAGATTCATGGGAAAGAACAAATTCACAGCTGCAGATATAAAAGGCATGAAACAAACTGCTGCCTTGAACGCCGCTGACAGGAATCCGTATTCCTGGAACATGGAATTCTACGAATACAAAGACGGGAGCGGCTACGAGGCCAGATTCACCAGGTGCGGAATCTGCACTCTCATGAAAGAATACGGTCTGTTTGATCTTGTGCCTGCAATGTGTCGCCTGGACTATGCTATGGAAGAAGCTGGAGGCGCATCAGAGTTTGTAAGAGAATATACTTTAGCGTCTGGCGGTCCATACTGCGACTGCGGGTATAAGCGAAAAAGATAGTTTCCAATGAGTTAAGGAAGTGAAGATGTGAAGATCAGTGAAGAACTCTTCGAGAGAGACTATACAATATGGAAATAAATAAAAGACAGACTAGGGAAATATGAACAATAAAGAATTAAAAAAGAATCTTAAATCATATTCCAAGTATTACAGAAATGTTTTATTGGGCGAAGGGATAGAGAACGTTGATCAACGAATGATGTCGTATGAGACGAGGCTTAGGGAGATGTACAACTCCAAGGAGTTTGAAACTCATAATATCTATCCATCGACAAATGTTTCTTTCGTCTATGCTGTCATGGCAATGTGTCTCGAGCTAAAGGATGCCGGATATACAGATGTCACGGCTGTTTAAAGCAGGACATTAAGACAACATGAAAGGGAGCACCATGATCGTACAGAAAACATCGGTCTTTCCGGCTTCGAGAAAGACCATATTTGAAAAACTGCAAAAGCTGGAGACGCTGCAATATATCGCCAGGCCGTTTGCCACATTTGAACCGATCGGGGATACTGCGGCTGTATGGGAAGAAGAGGGAGAATCATCCTATCGCTTCCGGCTCTTTGGCATCATTCCCTATGGCACTCATACGATCCGGATCATCCGGTTCGATCAGACGGGAATCAGCAGCCGGGAAGGTAATGAGCATGTCCCGGTCTGGAATCACGATATTAAACTGGTGAGTCTGGATGATGACCATACGCAGTATACAGACAGGGTTGAGATCCACGCCGGCCGGAAGACGGTATTTGTGTGGATGTGGGCAAATCTGTTCTATGCACAAAGGCAGAGGAAATGGCTCAGGCTGCTGGAGGATACGGGAATGGATGACAAACAGAAATCCAGATCCTATTTCAACAGACATTCCAATACCATTATAAATCGGAATGGGTACTGGAGTTATGACTATCGGATCACATCAAAGATCCTGATGAGACGAAACGTGAAAAACCTGATCGATATCGGCTGCGGGAACGGTGCTTTTCTGGCTATGATCCATAAAGCTGTTCCAGGCATAAAACTGTCAGGAATGGATCTCTCCAGTGAGATGGTGGCGCAAAGCAGACAGCGGATACCGGAGGCGGATATCGTGGAGGGAGACGCTGAAAACATGCCGTTTGCAGCCGGTACCTTTGATGCGGTCAGCTGTCATATGAGCATACATCATCACCCGCATCCGGAGAAATCCCTGGCTGAGATGTACCGTATTCTGGAGAATAACGGAACGGTCCTGATCAATGAGCTGACCGGGCCGAAGCTTCTTCGGAGATTTATGAACTGGTGGTTTACAAAATTGCCAACCGGAGACCATGCAGTTTACTCCAGAGCAGAAATGGAAGAGATGTTGCGGAAGGCCGGGTTTGATCATATTTGTTCGAGACTGATCACGCCATTTACTTATGTGTGTATCGGCCGAAAAACCGGAGCCTGAATTAGGAGGAAAATATGTCAAAAAAAGCATCACAGTTTCAAAAGAAGGTAATGAGCCTGGGATACCGTGGCAAGGAAATATTCAAGCCGCTTAATACCGGGTGGATAGATGAGCATACGGCGTGTATCCGCGAATGGATCGCCAACATTTTCTTTTACACCAAAAACGGGACTACGATCATGATCGATGCCGGATACAACTATGACAGGCTCGCAGAAAAGATGCGCTGGCTGGAAATCGATCCGGCTTCTGTTCAGCACATCCTCATTACTCATCAGGATACAGACCATGTCGGGGCTGTGGAACGCGACTCAGATGGGCTTTTCAGGCATGCAACAATTTACCTGAGTGAAGTCGAGAACAGATATATGACCGGAGAGGTCCGCCGCAAAGTTGTATTCGGGACTTACAGGCTTCCGATGGTGGAGACAGATAATAAGAAGGTGCTACTGCAGGACGGGGAGGTCTTTCAGATCGGGGACATCCGAGTAGAAGCGATCATGGTACCGGGACACACCTGGGGACACATGGTTTATCTGATCGATGACGCTTATCTGTTTACCGGTGACACGATCTGGTTTGGCCCTGATGGGGGATACAGCTTCATCAATTCTCTTGCGGAGGACAATGATCTGGCGAAGCAGTCACTGGAGAAACTGGAAAAGATCCTGAGAGAACGCGGCCTGTCACCTAAGATCATCACGGGACATACAGGATGGTCGCAGGATATGGACTTTGCTTTCGCTCATCGAAATCAGGTCTGCAATAGCCTGAGGAAGCAGAAGCCTCATGACCCTTCAGCACCATACGACGGGTACGATGAGAGCGACGATACGGAAGAAGGTGCAAGAACTAATCCGCTGGTTTCCGTGAATGATGCAGAGAAGCGCAAGGTGCTGCTCTTTGGTGCAGGCGTAATCGGAGCTTATCTGGCGCATGTACTGATCCAGGCAGGAAATGAAGTTACGATCCTTGCAAGAGAAGAAAGAGCGAAGTCGCTGAGTCAGAACGGACTTGTCATAAAACACCATCTTCAGCGAATAACAACTAAAGATACAGTTGAGGCTGTAACGGATGTATCGGGGCGCTCCTTTGATGCAGCTTTTGTGGTGATGCCTTTCCATAAGATACGGCAGGCTCTTCCGCAGATCAGGCAGCTTAATACAAAGCTTCTTGTACTGGTAGGCAACGACCTTGCGCCGGCAGAGATCGAAGAGGATCTGAGAAAAGCTCCCGGAATCGAAAAGATCTTGTTTGGATTCCAGGTGTCGGGAGGCAAAAAGGAAACAGATCATTATGTGTGCGAACGTTTCGGCGGAAGCTACATGGACATTGGCCGGCTGCATGGCAAGACCGATCCGGAGCTGAAGGACCGGACGGAGAAATTGTTTGAAGGCACTTCATATAAGCTGAACTGGCAGGACGATATGGAAGCTTATCTCATCTGCCACCCTGCAGCTATACTGCCGATCGGGTACCTTTCATACATATGTGACGGCGATCTTCGCAGCTCCACAAAAGAACAGCGCAGGATGATGGTGGATGCGTCGCATGAAGCATTCGAAGCGCTGAAAGCAAAAGGGATCACAATCTATCCTGAAGGGGATGATAAGTTCTACGAAAACGGGGCAAGGGGGAGGCTGATGAAGCTGCTTTATCTCATCATGTCCAAGTCCAGGATAGGAGATCTTATCGCATGTGAGCATTGCCGGAATGCCGTATCGGAAATGGAACAGATCGATGCTTTCTATGAGGACCTTCTGAAGGATTATCCTGAGGAAAAGCTTGAAGTCTGGAACAGATTGCGAGGCATGATGCCGTCATGGGACGAACTGCATAGAAAATACGGGAATTAGATGATGGATTATCCATGTCAAAGACACAAAAGACGTTGATGCAAAGGCATCCGCGTCTTTTTTCTTACCCAAATATTTGATATTTTTATATACATAGAAATTGGAGATGAGCAAAAAAGGCGATTATCATGATGGAAGATAGAAGAGTTTCAAAAGATCATCCTGAAAAAGAGGACCTTTGCTGTGCTGCTTCCGGCTTCAAAGGCTCAAGGCCAAATGGATATCTTGAGAGTATAGGTAAAGGCATAGAAGGTATAAGCAGATTTCACGGTGGCGTTTACTATGGCAGCGGTGACAAAGCTGCAGATATCGCCCGGCTCTGTGAAGAAATACAGACAGCAGATGCGATCATCATCGGCGCCGGCGCCGGCCTTTCAACATCTGCAGGTTTTACGTACAGCGGGGAACGTTTCGACAGATACTTTTTTGACTTTGCCCGCAAGTTCGGGATAACGGATATGTATTCCGGCGGATTCTATCCGTTCCCTGATACGGAAACATTCTGGGCATGGTGGGCACGCCATATATATATAAATCGTTATATTGACGCGCCAAAGCCGGTATACAAGGAGCTGCTTGATCTCGTAAGGGACAAAGACTATTTCGTGATCACTACAAATGTGGACCACCAGTTCCAGAGAGCCGGCTTCGATAAGTCGAGGCTGTTCTATACGCAGGGAGACTATGGCCTGTTCCAGAGCGTGAGGGCATCAAATCAGAAGACCTATGACAATGAAGAGTGGGTAATGAAAGCGATGGAAGCCCAGGGCTTCATTAAGGATGAAAACGGAGTGTTCCGCGTGCCTGAAGACCACAGACTGCAGATGAGGATACCATCTGAGCTGATCCCAAAGTGCCCCGATGACGGGAGCAATGTTACGACTAATCTGAGGGCAGACGACAGCTTTGTTGAAGACGAAGGCTGGCATGAGGCGTCTGCAAACTATGCGCAATTCCTGAGGAAAAACGAAGGCGGCCATGTGCTCTATCTTGAACTCGGAGTGGGCAGCAACACCCCTGTTATAATCAAATTTCCGTTCTGGACAATGACTTATGATAATCCTGACGCGGTCTACGCATGCCTGAATTACAATGAGGCCTATGCACCTAAGCAGATCGCCGGCCAGTCGATCTGCATAAACGGAGATACGGGTGAGGTGCTTGAGGAATTGGCTGAGATCCTGAAATCTTCACAGACAACAGCTGAAAAACAATGATCAGTAAGGAGCGTGTTAATGGCCGTTACACATAAAATTGGTATCAGTTCTTTCGCTTATAGTTTTGCCTGCGGTTCCAGACCATTCACTAAACCGCAGCACATTATGACTCCGCATGACCTCATCGATAAAGCGGTCGCATTCGGAGCGGACGTTGTTCAGTTCGGGGACAACATGCCTCTTGAAGTGTATTCCGATGAGGAACTTGTACAGATTCGTATCCATGCAGAGGAGCGCGGCATTGAGCTTGAAGCCGGGATGCGTAAGGCGACATCAGAAAGATTATCTGAATATATACGCATTACACATATAATAGGAGGACGCGTTCTGCGCGTTATTACAGACGGGATCGGTTTTGCACCGGACCTGCATGACTTCTGCCGGATATCAGCATCAGTGATCCCGCAGCTTGAGGAAGCCGGAGTAGTTCTCGGCATAGAAAACCACGACAGATTCAGTGCGCGTGAATATGCGCAAATGGTTGAAACGATAGATCACCCACAGGTAGGACTGACCGTTGACACTGTGAATTCTTTATCGCATGAGGAACATATCGATGAGGTCCTGAAATATATGGCCCCTTATTGTGTCTGCCTGCACATGAAGGACTATGTGATCAAAAGATACAACGGCGGAAGTGGCCTCAAAATCACAGGAGCAAGTATGGGAACGGGCAGACTGGATATCTGCAGATGTTATGAGGAATGCAGAATTAAGTCAAACAGAGACTTCAATATTATCCTTGAATCATGGATGGAACCATGTGACACTCTGGAAGAAACTCTTAGGATCGAAGATGAATGGGCGGGTGCCGGAGTGTCTTACCTTAAAGCATTGTTATGACCGGACTGACAATATGATCTTCAGAGAAATAAGACCAGATGAATATGACTTGCTGAAGGTCTTGTTGTTGGCGCAGCATGGACACGTATAATGGATGATTACGGTCATATCGATGATGAAACGCCTTCACTTGCGATGTCTGTGCTGAAAGATCATCGCGGACAGGGTATAGGGACCAGTCTCCTTCAGGAACTGATTACTCTGCTTAGTGAAAAAAGCTGCAAAAGGATATCTCTGTCCGTGCAGAAAGCGAATTATGCAGTGCGTATGTATGCCCGGGCCCGGTAGATACACCGATGATGCTGAGGATCGAAAAGGACTTCTTCGGAGACTCAATGACACACGAGGAAGCCATGGCAATGCTCGCAGGCACATATGCTATGGACAAGCGCTATGCTAAGCCTGAAGAAGTCGCAAATGCTGTTCTGTACCTTGCTTCTGAGGTATCAGCACATACAGCAGGCATGGGAATGCACGTAGACTCAAAGGTATCTGCAGCCAGCTGATCAGACAAAAGCAAAAGTCAAAACGCTCAAAGAAAAATAGGCTCCGGCGCATTTAAACGGATGCGCCGGGGCTTTTTTATGTGAAGCGGGGCAATATAATGATGAGTCATTAGAAAAATCTGCGGACTTACATTGACTGTATACTATGATAAAATCTGTCTATAAAAGCTTCCTTTTCAGACCGGCCAGGAGCATCATCCCGGAGAAGGTAAAGGGAATTCAATGACGAGAAGAAGACTGGTTTGCTTAATATTGCTTTTGTGTCTGGTTGTATGCCCGGCCTTTTCGGCATGCTCGGATTCCGGCACAGGCGCAGATGATACCATTGATGTTTCTGAAACGGCGGACCCGGAAGGCGGGGATGTCGATAAGCAGATGATGTTTCATGAGGCTAAAGACGCTGCGGCAGATGCACTTGCGCTTAGAATGAATGCTGACAGGGTATCCGAAGACTCGCATGTAATGATCCTTTCTTATGACACGGACAACATTTATATTCAGAACGCGGCATTTGCATACGATAACGCGCTCGCCCTGATGGCATTCATATCGGATGGCAGACAGGAAGAGGCTCAGCAGCTCGCGGATACCTTCGTGTACGCGCTCGAAAATGACCGCTCGGGGGTCAGGAGAGTGCGCAATGCTTACGCCGGCGGCAACATAAACGCAGTCAGGGGACAGTGGGACGGCGCCAAAATGCCAGGCTGGTATGACAAAGCCAGGGCAGAATGGCTTGAGGACAGGTACCAGGTTGGAAGCAATGTCGGCAACACTTCATATGCTGCTCTCGCTTTGCTGCAATACAGAAACAGATACGGAGGCGACAGGTATCTCGAGGCTGCAAAGGCAATGATGGACTGGGTGCTGGATAACTGTTCAGATAAGTCGGGAGGAGACGGATTCACTGCAGGATTTGACGGCTGGGAGGAAGCTGATCCTCCGGTGGTATATCCGTTTACTTACAAATCAATAGAGCACAACATCGACGCATACGCTGCATTCTCTCAGCTGTACGGCGACACGGGTGAAGCGAAATACTATGACGCCGCGCTAAGCGCGAAAAGATTCGTCGAATCGATGTATGACAGTGAAAAGAAGCTATTCATGACGGGAACCCTGGACGACGGGATCACACCGAACAAATCGGTAGTCGCACTGGATGCTCAGGTGTGGTGCGCTCTTGCCATGGGAGACTCGTTCGACCGGTATTCCGATGCGCTGAAGATCGTCAGTGAAATGAAAACTGAAGACGGAGGATACCCGTTCTGCCTCGAAAACAGGAACGGCGGCTGGTGGGCGGAAGGCACAGCGTATTCGGCCCTCATGTACAGGCTGCGCGGAGATGAGAAACACTACGAAGAGGCTATGTCGGCTCTGGAGTCGATCCAGCTGAAGAACGGACTTTTCCCTGCGGCTACTACGGACCATCTTTCGACAGGCATGGAGTTGTTCGACGGTTCACCATGGGAATATTCATCGGATCCGCATATAGCACCGGCTGCGTGGTTCGTTATGGCCGCAAACGGATTCAACCCATATACTTTTGCAGACATAGATCCATAATAAGACATTGCGGGAATGAGAGTCGTGTATCTCGGATAAAGAAGGAATACGGATGAAAAATCTGAAATGGTGTATTTATACATACAGGCACAGAAAGGCCTTTGAATACTGCGTGCGCAAATATATCCATGAGCCAGCCCTGAAAGAAGAGATGCTGAGGCGCGCGGCTGTCCATGACATGGACAAAATGATAATGTATCTTTTTATGGATCAGAAGGCTGCGCAGGAGATGCATGTGAAGATGCAGCCGCATCATCTTGAAAATGATCTGCCAAGAACATATGAAGACTACGTTGAGACGGTCATAGATTATGAGTGCGCTCCATACACCAAGCCTGACAAGCCTCTCAATGCTTATGATTTCACTCAGCTTCTTGTGGACTGGAAGGCTCTTGATGAGGAGACGGGCAATAAGCTGATATCCATAATGGAGGAGATAGGCATCGCCAATTCAACAACTTATATTGATGATGAAGAAGGGCAGAAGTATATCAGCAGTCTGGAAGAAGTTACAGAGGAAATGATATATGAAGAAATCCGGACATATCTGAATGAGAATCCTGACAATGAGCTTGACATGATCCTCAGATCCCAATTTGATGTTTATGAAGAACTTTCGCGATAACGGCGACTGCTTCTTCTATCTGCTCCTCTGTGTGCGTTGCCATCAGGCTTGTCCGCAAAAGGCATTCATTTGGTGCTGTAGCAGGCGGCAAGGACGGATTTACGTAGACACCGCGGTCATATAGTTCCTTGGCGATGCTCAGCGTTGTAAGCGGCTTATAAGTGTAGATCGGAATAATAGGGATCCTGTCTCCGTTTGATTCCTTCATCCGGATATTGGACTCATGCAGTTTTTTGCGCATGAAAAGGGCTCTGCTCTGCAGTGTCTCCGGAAGTTCAGGGTGCTCTTTCAGGATCCTCAATGCGGTCAGAGCAGAAGCGCAGCTGGCAGGGGTGATCGAGGCGGAAAAGATAAACGGTCTCGAGGAATGTTTCACGTAGTCTACGACCCGGCTGGACGCCGCCATGTATCCGCCCAGAGAAGCCAGTGATTTTGAGAAAGTTCCCATATAGATATCCACGTCATCTTCCAGGCCGTAATAACTGGCTGTTCCGCGGCCTCCTTCGCCGATCACACCAAGACCGTGAGCGTCATCGACCATGACCCTCGCATTGTATTTCTTTGCAAGCCTGCATATCTCCGGCAGGTTCGCGATATCTCCGCCCATTGAGAAGACGCCGTCAGTAACTATCAGGCAGCCTGCGCTCTCCGGGATTTTATTGAGTTTACGCTCAAGGTCTTCCATGTCACTGTGGCGGAAGCGGAGCATCTTTCCGAAAGAGAGGCGGCATGCGTCGTACAGACTTGCATGGTTTTCCCTGTCCATGATGATGTAATCACTGCGGCCCGCTATTGAACTTATGATGCCGAGATTGGACTGGAATCCGGTAGAAAAGGTCATTACCGCCTCTTTTCGCAGGAATTCAGCCAGCTCTGCCTCAAGCTGAAGGTGCAGATTTAATGTGCCGTTCAGAAAACGCGAACCGGAACATCCGGAGCCGTATTCCTCATAAGCTCTGACCCCGGCTTCTATAACTTCGGGATGTGATGTCAGCCCGAGATAGTTATTGGAGCCGAGCATGATGCGGCGTTTGCTTTCCATTATGACTTCGGTAGCCTGTCTGGATTCCAGCGCGTGAAAATACGGGTATATACCCTTTTCGCGGATCTCGTCTACCATCGATGTATCATAGCATTTGGCAAAAATGTCCATGGAATTCTCCGATATTATTAGCAATATTATTATCAATCTTTGATGTGAACTTAAACAGAACACAATATATATTGTTAACTCTTAACATATCGGACCGGAAATGACAAGGTTTTAATGAAGAACACTTGGAAAAAAGGAGTGCTGATCATCATTACATTCTGTCCGGATCGCCCTTCTGAGGCACCGGACGTTTTTTTGAGATCATAGCTGAGGATATATGGGCGGTAAGCGGTATCGTCATGATCATTCCTATGCTGGATGAGAGTCCGCTGATCGTTTCCAGCGCAATAAATGCTGTTGAGAACAGGTGATAGAATGTGAGGCCGCGTGAATACAGAAATATTATAAGAGTGAATTCACTTCCCAGAAAGGCGAGTATAAGTGTGTTTGTCATAGTGCCCGCCATATCACGGCCGATGTTCATGCCTGATCTGAAAAGATCGCGCCTTGTGAGAGAAGGATCTGCTGCATGAACTTCTTAGAGAGAAGACGATATGCTCATGGATACATCCATGACAGCTCCTGGCTGCCTTCGTACGCACCATCCGCCGCATCGTCCTTTTCCATGCTTTCGTTCAGGATCTCTCTGACTGACGCTTTTTCAAATTCCACCTGCTCCCCGCCATATACAGAGAATATACTCGTATCACCACTAAGCATATCCTCTGAATAGATCCGGAAAACAGTAAACAGCAAAACGGCAGCTGCTATCGCCAGAACGATAACACTGCTCCACGCAGGTCTGTGTATAATGTTTTTTCAACTGCAGTATGCTTCGCTGTTTCTTTTTTCATGTTTATTATTATATTGTTCCGGACTGCACCCGGAGCCAGATCAAAATACTTTCTGACGGGGGATCTGTTTTGAAATGTATAACAATTATAGGTCATTTTTTATATATAATATATACTGTAAACCATAAAACTGCGTAAATAGTCGAAGATGAAAAAGGGTAAGTTATGGCGGAGTATTGTAAATCATTGAAACGAATAATAGTTGTACTCGCCGGGGTTTTAGTGCTCTTTAATCTGGCGGTTTTTTTGTTCCGGAGGCTCAGTATATGGTCTGTCCGGGGATGAAAACGCAGATAAGACAGTACTGGCATTTACGTCAGATATCCACAATAATGAGGATAACATCGCGGCAAACAGACTTGATGCATGGCTTGACAAGATGGAGGGCAAATACGGCGATGTAGATGTCATGAGCTTCTGCGGTGACATGGGTTCCGCTCGCGCTAAGGAGAACGAGTTCTGGGCTTACACAAAGTCTGTAATGAATGTGGTCAGCGATGAATCAATAGAGGGAGTTTATACCACCGGCAACCACGAATTCTATAATGGGCTGTTCAGCGAAACGGAGAATGCTGTACGGGGAATCTATAAGGTAGGCGCTGTAGGCGCGGAGAGCAGTAATTACATAATTTACTGCCTGAGTACAGACAACTGGGATGATCGCAAGGACAACTATCCTGAATCGCAGATAGAATCACTGACAGATTTCCTCAATAACACAGGTAATGACAAACCTATCATAATCCTGACGCATTTTCCGCTGCATGCTTTCGACAGCGGGAGGATGGTCCGCCACACGGCTAATGCTGATCTCGTGATCGATGCTCTCAATAAAGCCGCCGGCAGCGGCAAATCGAAAAACTCCGACGGACCGAAGACAGGTGATTCAGGTTACGCATTTTATCTGATGCTGCTTATTGGATCTGCGGCGGCACTGGCAGCCATGCTCGCAGCAAGAGCATTGAGCTTCACGAGATCAAGAAGATGACAGGGGAGGTGCTCCATGAGCAATAAAGACAAAAGGATCAAGGGATGTCCTGATCCCGGCTGCGCAAGGCATAATGAGCATTATAAATATAAGCCTGCTGACCGTTTCTGCACCCTGTGCGGATCTCAGCTGGTATATGTATGCGCGAAATGCTTTAAAGAAATAGAAGATACTGAAGACCGGCGCAGATACTGCGAAGAATGCAGACCTAAGCAGTCAAAGGACAGCTCCGGAGCGCAGAAACCTCCGAAAGAGAAGAAAAAGAAAGAGAAGAAGGAAACCGTCAAATCGCAAAAGATCCCAAAAGAAAAACGGGAGAAAAAAGCGCCGGGCAAAGGAAAAGAAACCGTCGCTAAAAGTGTTGCTGTCATAAAAGGGAAAGCCCCTCAGATCAGGGAAAGAGCAATAAAGATAGCAAGCGATCCTAAAGTACAAAGAGCAGCTCTTGAAGTGGCTGATATCGCCAAGGATGGCATCAGACACAGAAAGACAAGAAGAGTTATAGGAGCACTGATACGTGCAGCCAGAAAATAAAAAATGAAAAAACGGCTGAGAAAAAGACCCTCGGGTATTGCACCCGGGGGTGCTTGCTTTCAGGGTCCCGTCTGGTTTGAAGCTCTGATTACAGCCCGAGTGCTGCAAGTTCTTCTGCCATCTTAGGAACAGCTTCAGGGCGGTCCATGATCTCTTTCAACGTGCTTTCAATACTGATTGCCATGCCTGCAAATTTACAGGAAAGGAACCTCTGCTTTCGGAATTCAATATCTATATGCTGAACCGTAATAATGACTTTGATTGTTCAAAGGCGGAAAGAAAACTTGGCTTCCGGTGCAGACCTTTTTCTGAATCGATCAGGGATACGGTGGTCTGGCTGCATGAAGAAGGATTCATTGATATAGCAGAGAGAACTCAGACGATCGATACCGCTCTTGCATTGTCAACCAATTATCAATAAATTTGTTTACATAAGGGAATACCATGCTATGTAATTTTTATAATTAGTAAGGAGTGTGACTAGAATTATGGCTTTTTCTATCTTTGAACGCTGGAGTCCGGAATATGCACTAAACAATACTTTTGCCGATATGGGTGCTTATGGGCTGGACGGACTGAAGAAACACCTCACATCAAACGCTCTCAAAACCGTAAATGGAATGGAATCGGTTGCCAACAGGCCGGAGGTCTCGCTTATCACATCGACTTTACTGGGAGGCAATGCGGTAAGTGTTCTGCTTGATAAGCTTTCAGAATGCGACTGGACTATCGGTGAAGTGATGAAAGGCAGTGAGACTTCAAAAGCAATAATCTGCTTTGATTATCAGGACAAAATGACCGGATCCATCGAACTGTCGATGATCAAAGAGGGCGACATATGGAAGATCGACAGCCTGGCCATGCCGAAGTTTGATAAATTCACACTGCCAGTGCTGGATACAGAGGTAGCTGCTGAGTAACGATGAGATACCTGTGCTGAAAGCAGCGCATATACACGGCGGGAGGATATCTTCCCGCTGTTTTTATGCCACGGAATCCAGTAGTTTTCGTATAACAATTGGTATTAATGTTCAGAGCATAAGTGGTATTATTAGTAAAAGAGCTGCGGCCTGAGGGGGGACTGAAAGCATGCATTTTGTTGAGGCAAAAGGAATACTGACCGGAAGCGGCGGCTATTATGGGATGAATATATACCGTGGATGTTCTCACGGCTGTATTTACTGTGACAGCCGGAGCAAATGTTATCAGTTCACGCATGCCTTTGAAGATATTGAGGTAAAACAGAACGCGCCGGAGCTGCTTGAGAAGGCTCTGAGATCCAAGAGAAAAAAATGCATGATCGGAACCGGAGCAATGTCGGATCCTTACATGCACTGTGAAGAAGAACTGCGCCTGACAAGAAAATGCCTCGAAATAATACATAAATACGGATTCGGCGCGGCGATCCAGACGAAATCTGACCGTATTCTTCAGGATTTAGACCTGCTTGATGAAATAAACCGGACGGCAAAGTGCGTTGTGCAGATCACGCTTACCACATACGATGATGACCTGTGCCGCATAGTGGAGCCAAATGTATGCAATACAAAACGCAGGATCGAAGTGCTTGAGATGATGCAGGAGAGAAACATCCCGACGGTTGTCTGGCTGACTCCTGTACTGCCCTACATCAATGATACGGAAGAGAACATCACATCCATTGTGAGCGAATGTGTCAGGACCGGTGTCAAAGGCATCATCGATTTCGGCATGGGCCTGACGCTGCGTGAAGGAGACAGAGAATACTATTATGCTGCACTGGACAGGTACTTCCCCGGAATGAAGCAGCAGTATATACGTAGTTATGGAAACGCATATGAACTGCCGAGCCCGCATGCAAAGGACCTTATGGCTTTAGTCAGAAGGATCTGCAAGGAAAACGGTATTATGTACACGCCTGAGGACTGTTTCAGATATATGCGCGGGCTGCCGGAGAAACAAACTCAGATAAGCATTTTTGACTTGTGAAAAAACGATCGGAACAGATACGGAAAGGAGAGAATAACATGATCAAAAGAATGGTACCGGGAAAAGACGGAAACAAATACATTCCATATGACGAGAGAAGCGGAGAAAGATCAGTCGTATTCTTCACCAGAGATCTCAGTGAGGAAGGGCTTAAAAAGATATATGACAAGGTAGCTTCCGCTCTGGAAGGCAGGGTAGCTGTAAAGCTACACACCGGGGAGGCAGAAGGACCTAACATTCTGCCAAGACCATGGGTAAAGGAGCTGCTGTCGGAACGCCTTCCGGATGCTGTTATAGTTGAGACCAATACATACTACGAAGGTGACAGGTATACAACTGAACAGCATAGAAAGACCCTTGAGATCAACGGATGGACATTCTGCCCGGTCGATATTACAGATGCAGATGGAGTCGCTGCGCTGCCGGTAAACGGAGGCAAGTGGTTCACAGAGATGCATATCGGAAAAAACCTTCTTAACTATGATTCGCTCCTTGTACTGACACATTTCAAAGGGCATACAATGGGAGGCTTCGGAGGGAGCAATAAAAATATAGGAATAGGCTGCGCTGACGGACGTGTAGGCAAAAAAGAGATACATACTCCGGCAGGCACTGATGACACGTGGGGTATAGCAGAAGAGGAACTCATGGAGAGGATCTCTGAGAGCACCAAGTCCGTGGTCGACCATTTCGGATCTCATATATGCTTCATCAACACGATGAGAAACATGTCTGTCTCTTGCGACCGCGAGGGCGTTGAGGTAGAACCTGTCGTGACTCCAGATGTAGGCATACTTGCATCGCTCGACATACTGGCGGTGGACAATGCCTGTATAGATCTCATATACAATCTGCCCGACGGCGGCGGCAAGGCCATGATCGAAAGAGTTGAGACACGCCATGGATTGCGTCAGCTGAGCTATATGAAAGAGCTCGGAATGGGCAACGACAGATATCAGCTTATAGATATTGACAACGGCGATGTTGAGATAACGGCGGCAGAAGCAGTAAAAGATATAGAACCTGTATGGAAGCCGGATATCTACAATATATTCTGGGGCCGCAATAAAAGGCCTTCAAAATAGAAGGACATAAAGGAAAAAGGTGCGTAAATGTATAAATATGAGACCCATTGCCATACTTCACCTGTAAGCAAGTGCGGCAAGGCTTCTGTTGAAAACACTGTATGCTTTTATAAGCAGCTTGGCTATGACGGGATATTCATAACCAATCACTTTCTGGACGGCAACATAAATCCTGAAGCGAGGGTACTGCCTTACTGTGATCAGATCGACTATTATTTCTCTGACTATGAGGAAGCTGCTAAGATCGGTTCGGATATCGGAATAAAGGTGTTTCAGGGTGTGGAACTTTCATATAAGGGTACGGACTTCCTTATTTACGGCCTGGAGAAAGAGTGGTACAAGGCTCATCCGGAGATACTTGAGATGAAAAAGACTGAAGAACTTCCATACCTTATGGAGGCCGGCGCTTTTGTCATACAGGCTCATCCTTACAGGGAAGCGCATTATATAGATCATATACGCCTTTTCCCAAGATCCGTTCACGGAGTTGAAGTGATAAATTCAAATCAGACGTGGGAGTCAAATGAGATGGCAGATCTGTATGCTGCAAAATACGGATTCCTTAAAACGGCCGGGTCGGATAATCACTGGGGAAGCAATATCTTTGAAAAACTAAAGGAAAAAGGATACAGAACAGAGATCGCAGGCATGTGCAGCGATACTGAAATAAACAGCGTTGAGGATTATATCAGCGCTGTCAGGAACGGCAGCCTGCATGTGTGCCTGGTGGACATGAATGGAGAAATAACTATCCGGAGATAGTTTCAGTGCAGGCCGCTTTTCAGCTGATCCACCAGAAAACGGCGCTGATATTTCAGCACTGCGTAATCGCTGATGCGTTCCATGTAAATAAAATCTGAAGCTCCGCCTACGACACCGACGACGGGGATCTTCTGCAGAAATTTCATCAGAAGCAGCGCGTGCGCGAGAGCCACGGCTGCTTCATTTATTTTCTCGTCGACAGTATCGGTATCACTGGAAAGGCCTTCTCTGATAAGCTTATTGACTTCCTTGTTTGCGCGTATCATGTCGTCGCCGTCCTGTACTGCGGCAGCTATCACACTGAGTATGAATTTCTGCTCTTCTTCAGTATCAAATGCGTAGCCGTACTTCATCGATATTTTATAAATGTTTCTGAGGAGCAGGGTAATAAACAGGGCGATGTCGGGGATCGTGCCGCCGACAAATCCCAGCGCGGCACCTGTTACAGCGGAAACAATGGTGTGAGCGGTCCCGGTAGCTGTAGCTCGGCGCTTGAACTTGCGCATCTGCCTGCCGCCTCCCAGCACTATAAGATCTGCATTATCAGCCTCAAACTCCTCGATCAGTTTTTCGGTCGAAAATGTCTTGCTGATTATTGAGGACCCCTTGGAAAAGATAAGATGGAAAGCCTTGGCAAATGCCTTGTCAAGAGTGGCTTCCAGCTTTGCCGGGACCTTGTCTTCAAGGAAAAGGTCAAGCTTTGTCGGCTCCCTGTCAAGCTGCTTTCTGAGAAACCACCTTTCAGCTCTCCTCAGCCGTTCTATTTCTTTCTGCATTACCGTTTTTGCCATCTTGTCCTCCGCCGGTTTCAACTGACATAATGATAGCATACCAGACACAGTCTGGTGTGATATTATAATGAATAGGAACCGGCAGGGTGCGGCGCAACAGAGTGGAAGCCGCGCGGAAATGACAGACAGATCAGGATTGACAGGTATGGAGCACAAGGTATTCGGAAAATACACAGGTTCTGATGAGTATTATGTGTTGCCTGAGGACATGACAGAGATTGCCGAAGGCGCGTTTGCGAAAAACAAGAACCTGAAGCATATAGACCTCAGAAATGTCAGGCGGATAGGCGCATTCGCCTTTCAGGAATGCACAGGTCTTGAAACTGTTATCATGAGCAATGTTGCTGTGATAGAAAAAGGAGCATTCGAATTCTGCCGCAGTCTTCACAGCGTCACTTTTGGCGCAGTCAAAGAGATCGGAGACAAGGCATTCTCGTTCTGTGCCATGCTCGACATACCTGAGATACCCCGTTCGCTGGAAAGCATAGGAGCAGGAGCATTTTCTCATACCGCCATACAGCGGGCAGACCTTCACTGGCTCGAAGAGATCCCTTCCCATCTGCTGAGCTATTGCACATCACTTGCCTATGCAGATATAAGCGGCGCATCAGCGGTAGGGGAAGGAGCCTTCGAAGGATGCCGGACTATTCCTTATATCAGATTCGGCGATGTAAAAATAATAGGCGCGAAGGCATTTCATAAATGCGATGAACTGGAATTTGCGGTCCTGCCGGATACTCTGGAAGAGATCGGAGACGATGCTTTCAGCAGCGTGCGTCCGGGTATCATAGTTCCGAAAAGCGTAAGACACATAGGATCGAATTGCTTCGGACCTGCTGACATTAGAAAGAGCATAAAAATACACAGGTCTGCACTGTATGAGTTCAGAAACTACTTCCGGGTAGGCAGAAGGAGTGCGACCGAAGACTACGATGAACATTTTTATCTGTGGGAAAGCTCCATAGATGTTTCTGTACTGGATAATGAAACCGGTATGGAGACCGGCTTTCTTCCTCTTTTTTCAGATCTGTATCCTGCCATGCGAAGCGCATTGATCAATGCTTTCAGACCGGACGATACTTTTGATTATTCCGTGCTTGATACTGTGTTTGTTGACGAAATGAGATGGAATATGAAGGGCAAAGACAGGCTTGCGATCAGCCGTCTGATGCATCCCTATGAACTGGCAGAACCGACACGCATGGAATACTCTGACTATATCCGCAGGCATTCGAAACGCATAGCAAGATGGGCCATATGGACGGGAGACGTAGATAATCTCGTGTTTCTTTTCAAAAATGATCTGGCCGGAGACGTGAATATAACGGAACTGATAGATTATTCCATATCGGTCTCAGCATCCGAGTGCACCGCCGTTTTGCTGGAACAGCAGGCAGAAGCCATGCGTTACAGCGACTTCATGATAGATGAACTATGACTGAAAAGAATGACAATGAACAACTGATCAATAAAGCTGCACGGGACATACTTATGCTTGCCCGCAGTCTTCTTATAGTCAGGCTCCGCTTTCTCGACATCGCGATCGGCAGGCTTGATCTGGTTCCTGCAGAAGACAGGACCTTTTCAACTGACGGGACCCGCATATTATACGGACCGAAGCATGTTGTCAGAAGCTACAAATACGAGAGTGAGAAACCGGCGCGGGACTATCTCCATATGGTGCTCCACTGCATTTACAGCCATATGTTCACAGGCAGCCTGGAAGCTCCTGAGCTGTGGGACCTGGCCTGTGATATAGCTGTCGAGAGCACGATAAATGATCTGGGCTTTGATGTAACGGATTCTTCCAGGAAAGCAGCACAGACAGCCGAAGCTGCAAGACTCCGAAATGATGTGAATCTGCTCACGGCAGAGAAGATCTACCACCA
>JAFVPI010000093.1 GCA_017505405.1 Mogibacterium sp. | reverse complement strand
GACGCGCAGGCGCTGACCGACAACTTCGACAACCCTGAAAAGGTAAGGGAGAGCGTGTTCCAGGTCGCACTTGACTATCTGTCGGTGGGACTCGATCCTAAAAAGACAAACATGTTCATTCAGTCCGAGATCCCTCAGCTCCATGAGCTGACGGTTTACTACATGAACCTCGTCACAGTCAGCAGAGTCCAGAGAAACCCGACCGTAAAGGCGGAGCTCAAGATGAGAGGCTTTGAGGGCGAGAGCGTTCCGGTCGGATTCTTTACCTATCCTATAAGCCAGGCCAGCGACATCACGGCATTCAAGGCTACGATCGTTCCGGTCGGAGAGGACCAGGAGCCTATGCTTGAGCAGTGCAGGGAGATCGTAAGGTCGTTCAACCGCACATATAACTGCAATGTGCTCGTGGAGCCTGAGATCTATCTGCCTTCCAACGAGGCATGCCTCAGACTTCCGGGAACTGACGGCCAGGCAAAGATGTCGAAATCGCTGGGCAATACCATTTACCTTTCGGACGATGAGGAGACCCTGCGCAAGAAGGTAATGTCGATGTTCACTGATCCGGGACACCTCAAAGTGAGCGACCCGGGCAAGGTGGAAGGCAATACAGTGTTTACATACCTTGATGCTTTTGTGCAGCCTGACTCTTTCGAAAAGTTCCTGCCTGAGTATAAGGACCTCGATGAGCTGAAGGCTCACTACCGCAGGGGAGGACTCGGCGATGTAAAGGTGAAGAAGTTCCTCTTCGCCGTGCTCAATGATTTCCTCACACCGATCAGAGAGAGAAGAGCGTACTTCGAAGCTCATCCTGAAGAGGTGATCGCAGCTCTGACAGAAGGAACCGGAGAAGCCAGAAGGACGGCTGAGCAGACCCTCAGCGAGGTCAAGAAAGCCATGCAGATCGACTACTTCAACCAGTGGGCAGAAGAGTTCGGAAACTAAAGAAAACAACTGGCCCGGGGTCTGTGACCTCCGGGCTGTTTGCATTCAGAAAAGCTTAAGCAACGGGATACAGAGGGACAAAGAAATGAAAGAGTTCATTGAAAAGGTGACCAGACCGTGCAGAAAAACAACTGACTTCTTTTTGCTTGCGGCGATCATCTCGGTGGTGCTGATAATAGTGGGAGAGGTCATTTCTTCTGTAACGTTCAAATATCTGAATGTACCGGATAAACTGATCGCCTGGAGCGGAAGCGATAACGTCGGCACATTTCTCGGTGATTATCTGGGTACATTTGGCGTATGGATCGCGTTTCTGTTATTCGCCGTCATCTTTAAAAGCAACCGGCCCATGCTGAAGGCCCTGGCTCCCAATAGAAGCCTTAACAACCTAAAGGGCATTCTTCTTGGCCTGCTGCTCGGATTCGGAACAAACGGATTCTGTGTTCTGATGTCGTATCTGAGCGGAGATATCAAGCTGTCATACAACGGTTTCGACTGGAAACTGCTGATAGCCTTCCTTATCTGCGTATTCATTCAGTCCAGCTCAGAGGAGGTCGCGGACAGGCTTTATCTGTACCAGAAACTAAGAAGAAGATATCGCAGCCCGCTTGTCGCTATACTTATCAATTCGATAGTCTTCATGGCATTGCACATGGCCAATCCGGGATTCACAGCGATCGCAGGGTCGCAGATATTTCTGGTAGCCATCATTTTCTCGTTGTTTGTCTATTATTACGATGGGATCTGGGTCGCATTCTGGTTCCATGCTGCATGGAACTACACTCAGAACATCATATTCGGACTGCCTAACAGCGGTATCATCTCTGAGTACTCAATATTCAGACTTGAGGCTGCATCAGCCAGAAACGGACTGTTCTATAATGTAAACTTCGGTGTTGAAGGAAGCGTCGGCTCTTCGCTGGTGCTGGTCGTTGTGATCGTAGTTATGATCATCATAAACAGAAAGAAACATGAGAAGAG
The DNA here is from genome assembly GCA_017505405.1 of Mogibacterium sp. Classification (GTDB taxonomy): domain Bacteria; phylum Bacillota; class Clostridia; order Peptostreptococcales; family Anaerovoracaceae; genus Crickella. The sequence continues at coordinate 4,654 of JAFVPI010000093.1, read as the reverse complement.
AGACTACTGGGCAGAAGCAGAGAAAGCAGCTGCTGAGAAGAGCGGCATGATGACTGCGGCGAAACACGCCGGATAAATATCAGACAGATACTCATATAAATACAATGAAAGAAGCAGAAAAAAGCAGTGGATCGCCGGTGGTTGCAAACCTCGACCGGCGGAAAAAATTCAAATATGCGCTGATAGCTGAGGGCACCCTGATAGGTTTTATCACAGGTGCTCTCATTTCAGTGTTCAGACTTATGCTGACGGGAGCCGACAGGCTCAGAGGGATGCTGGCCGGTCACATGCATGATGGCGGAGTGCCGGCAGCGCTTCTGTGTGCCCTGGTGCTGATCGTTTTAGCGTTTATAGTATCATGGCTGCTCGGGAGGGAGCCGGAAATCGCCGGATCAGGGATCCCGCAGGTGGAAGCTGAGCTCAGAGGACAGAAGGACATGTGCTGGTGGCGTGTTATTGCCTGCAAGATGGCGGGATGCGCGCTGGCGATAGGAGGCGGACTTGCGCTTGGCCGGGAGGGGCCGAGCATCCAGCTCGGCTCGATGGTCGGCAAGGGGGTGGCCAGGGCCGGCCATCGCCTGCTCACCGAGGAGCGCCTTCTTATAACATGCGGAGCGGGAGCAGGCCTCTCGGCTGCGTTCGGAGCTCCTCTCGCAGGAGCCATATTCAGCCTCGAAGAGCTCCACAGGAACTTCTCGGCGGAAGTGCTTCTTACCACCATGGCTGCAAGCGCGGCCGGCGACTTTGTTGCCGCAAATATACTCGGCCTCGCGCCCGTGTTCGACATAGATGCCGAACACGGACTGCCCCTCAGATACTACTGGGCAGTAGTCCTGCTCGGACTTGCGCTCGGCCTTTTCGGCGTTCTCTACAACAGGACCATAGCCTTCATGCAGGATATCTTCGGGCATATCGGCAAAACGTTTGCGTCTCTGGTGAAAAGAATGCCGGGCAAAAGACACAGCATAATAAGAGACGGATTCCATCTGTCAGTGACCGAAGAGCGCTTTGACAGAACGGGAAGGATGCTGACGGCATTCGCGCTTGCCTATATCCTTTTCTTCATTTATCCTGACGCCCTGGGCTCAGGAAGTTCGCTTGTAGGCGCCATAGGCCACGGCGAGTTTGCGCTCGGAGGACTGGCAGTCCTTCTCATAATAAAGTTTGTTTTTTCGACTGCAAGCTTCGGCTCGGGCTCGCCGGGCGGCATATTTCTGCCTTTGCTCGTGCTCGGAGCCGTAACGGGAGGACTCTTCTGCAGACTGCTCGGGCTTGCCGGAATGGATCAGAAATATATCACCGCGTTCGTTATAATAGCGATGGCAGGCTACTTCGCGGCGATCGTGAGAGCGCCTGTAACAGGCGTGGTCCTTATCACAGAGATGACAGGTGACTTCAATACACTCCTGCCTCTCGTACTCGTATCTCTGGTCGCATATCTTGTAGCCGACTCGCTCGGAGCAAAACCTATCTATACCCAGCTCCTCGAGAGAAGTCTCGGCAGTTCACCGGCCGGCAGGGCATCGAAAGGCCACAGGGCATCGCTGCGCGACAGAAAAACAGTAATTGAAGCGGAAGTAGATGTCGGCTCACATATGGACGGAAGAAGCGTAGCTGAATTCGGGCTTCCTCTCGGTACCCTCATCGTCTCCGTCGTTCGTGAAGGCATCGAGATAATACCGGACGGACATACCATTCTGAGAGCGGGCGACGAACTCGAAATCCTCACCAGGGAGAATGACCTTGCTGATGTTGAAAGCATCATTGACTCCGCCTGCCGCGTGGTAGAGAAAGTGCCGGATAATGACTGATAAAATTCACATATTCAACGAATAACAGGCCTGGTATGATGTTACAATTCCTTTGTACGGTCAGTCAGTAAAAGGTGCTTCTGCATCAACAAACACATCATGATCAGAAAAGTGATAGGGATCTATTACAGTCCGGCCGGGGGCACTGAGATAATGACCAGAACCCTGGCACGGAAAATAGGGGAGATCCTCGATGACTGCAGCCCGCTGGATGTAAGCGTCGAGTGTCTTGACATGCTGAAGGAGCACGGAAGCATCGCCTTTGACGATGAAACTGTCGCTGTTATCGGCATGCCTGTTTATGTCGGGAAGATCCCTCTGCCTGCGGCTGCCGCACTGCGCAAAATCGAAGGAAACGGAGCGATGACCCTGACTGCGGTCTCTTACGGCGGGCGCAAGTACGGAAACGCTCTCTTTGAACTCAAGAGACTGGCTGAAGAATGCGGCTTTAAGGCTGTAGGCGCCGGTGCGTTCATGATCAGCTACATGGCGAGCAGGGGCAGCGCCAGAAGCGCAGCTCCGGCTATAGATACGGATGCGCTTTCGGATTTCGGCAAGGCAGCATCCGAAAAGATCAAAAGGCTTGCAGGCTGTGAGATCGAAGAGCTCAAAATAAGGCCGATGCCTGTAGAGGTAAACGGGAGAATGCCCGTGCATAAAATAAGCAGGATCTCTCCGAAAGCTGCTGCGGTTGCGCAGGATGTGTTCAATAAGTTAAGTGTATTGAGAAGAAAATCGGAATGGTTCCTGTAAATTGTATACAATAACAAGCCTTTTATGCTATTAATCCTCTATGCAGAAAAGGCAAAGCAAATGTAAAACCCAAAGATGTTTCCGCGAAAGAAACATCTTTTTTATTGCATACACGTTAAAAATGCTGAAAAATCAAGCCGGGTGCAGGAAAAATGTGTTGACTGACATACAGAGACACAATAAAATACATGTATACAAATTTGAGTGTGCAAGACATGATATGTCGCTGCGGTAAAAAGGCCGGAGGCTATAGGTATGAAAATCAGAAATGAAATAGAAATGGATGACATCACCAAGAGAAGGACCAGACTCAACGAGAAGACTAACCTTCTTGAGATGGAGAACCACCATTACGAGGTCCAGGATATTCCTGATCCGAACCTGTACCGTGAATTTTTTGAATATACAGAGATACCTAAGGTAGGTTTCAACTTCAGAACGAGCCCGTTCGGAATGCCTGATCAGGTATACATAACCGACTCCACCTTCCGTGACGGCCAGCAGTCGAGAGAGCCTTATACGACCAAGCAGATCGTCGAGATCTTCAAGATGATGTCCAGGCTTTCAGGCCCTAAGGGCATAATCCGCCAGACCGAGTTTTTCACCTATTCGGACAGGGATAAGGAAGCGATCAGGGCATGCCAGGATCTCGGGCTTGAGTTCCCTCAGATCACTACATGGATCAGAGCTAAAAAGGAAGACTTCAAAATCGTCAAGGATATGGGTGTCAAGGAGACGGGCATCCTCACAAGCTGCTCCGACTATCACATCTTCTACAAGCTCGGCATGTCGCGCAAACAGGCTATAGACCACTATCTGTCGATCGTGTATGAAGCGTTCGAAGCCGGCATCACTCCGCGCTGCCATCTCGAGGACGTAACAAGAGCGGACTTCTACGGCTTTGTTGTTCCTTTCGTCAGCGCCATCCAGGACATGGCGGCAGAGGAGGGCATGACCGCTAAGATAAGAGTATGCGATACGATGGGATTCGGCGTGCCGTACCCTGGAGTTGCTCTTCCGAGGTCGGTGCCGGGCATCATTTACGGTCTGCATGAATACGCAAGAGTACCGAGCGCGTGGCTCGAGTGGCACGGTCACAACGACTTCTATAAGGCAGTCGTAAATGCAGCAACAGCATGGCTGTACGGCTGCGGCGCAGTAAACTGCACGCTCTTCGGCATAGGCGAAAGAACCGGCAACATTCCTCTGGAAGCGATGGTGTTCGAGTATGCACAGCTGAAGGGAACTCTCGATGGTATGGATACAACGGTCATCACCGATCTTGCCAGATATTACGAGCAGAACGTCGGATACCAGCTGCCTCCTCAGACTCCGTTCGCAGGAGCAAACTTCAATGTTACGAGAGCCGGAATACACGCTGATGGCCTCCTGAAGAACGAAGAGATCTACAATATCTTCGATACGGAGAAGTTCCTTAAGCGTCCGCCGCTTGTCAACGTAAGCCAGAGCTCCGGAGCCGCCGGCATCGCTCACTGGCTCAACGCGAGCTACGGCCTCAAGGGCGACAAGCAGGTCAACAAACACAGCGCGGTCGTCATCTTCATCAAGGAATGGGTCGATGCCGAATACGCATCCGGCCGTGTGGCTGAAATAGGCGCAGCCGAGATCTATAACAAGGTCAACGAATTCATGACAATGCAGCAATAATTATCACGGAGACCGGTCCATAAAGGGCCGGCTTTTTTAAGTTCATTTAAGTAAAATGTTCTAACATGTGCTTATAAGTAATAATCTGAGGGGGCCAATTGATGAAAAAGCACATAATGAAGAAGACAATGGCATGCATTATTGCATCCACAATGATATACGGACATTTGCTTTTTCATTTTACGCAGGTATTTTAAACATTATGAAAAATATTTTTATTTTTTTGTAAAATATATTTGACAAAATGCCATTAAAGATGTAATATGACCTCGCAAGGGACGGAAAGAGGTGAATTGGAAAACTAATTTCCAGTTCAGGAATAGTTAACTCCAGCCTTGCAATGGTAAATTCAATCAACGCTTTTGAAACGGCAGAATAACGGAACTTACTTTTGCAAAGTATCTGAAAATGGAATTTAATCT
>JAFVPI010000092.1 GCA_017505405.1 Mogibacterium sp. | reverse complement strand
GATCTGTTCGAGGAGTATACGAGCTCATGCGAGCTGGTCAACGTCAGGACCACAAACATGGGAAGCATGTTCAGGCTCACATACGATGTGACTCTGAAAGACCCGGACAAAGAAAAGGAACTCATCGACAAGCTGCGCTGCCGTAACGGCAACCTCGAGATCAATGTTTCGAGGCAGGCGACATTAGCAACTGAACTTTAGTCAGACGATCAGGCAATCACTCATACAGAAGCAGCGAATGCTTTCAGGAGGATACGGATATGGACAATAAATACAGACATGCAAACGGAAATTATAAAAGCACCGGATCAAGGCGCAGAGTCACTGCAAGGACAATGGTGCTGGCACTTTCGCTCATGCTGGCGCTCACATCATGCGGGGTCAGCCCTGTGGCGGAAGCATCAAGCGGGAATGAAGTGACGACTTCGGCACAGACTGCGGACAATGCTGTCAGCAAGTCGGAGATGTTCACGGAGAGGGATCTTTCCGGTGCCTACGACGAAAGCGAGGCGGAGACAATCACGTTCAGCGGCAGCTCCGCAGCGACATCGGCAGCATCCAGAGTAACAATCAAGGGAAGCAAAATAACCATAACGGCTGAGGGCGTTTACATCGTGAGCGGAACTCTCACAGACGGTCAGATCATCGTAGATGCCGACGATGCGGCAAAAGTGCAGATCGTACTCAAAGGTGCTTCGATCACAAGCAGCACATCTGCAGCGATCTATGTAAAATCGGCCGACAAGGTCTTCGTGACGACGGCAACAGGAACGGATAACACACTTGCGAACGGCGGAAGCTTCACGGCTGACGGCGATACAAATATCGACGGAGCTGTTTTCGCAAAGGACGATATCACCTTCAACGGAAGCGGCAGCCTCACCATCGACTCACCGGCAGGTCACGGAGTAGTCGGCAAGGATGATGTCAAGTTCGCGGGCGGTACATACACTATCACCGCAGCTAAGCACGGAGTGCAGGCGAACGACAGCGTAAGGCTCGCGGAGTCTGATGTGACAGTCACGTCGGGCAGCGATAAGGACGGCATCCACGTATCCGATGATGCTGATGAAGAGGAAGGAACAGAATCCGACAGATTCTTCTATATGGCTGACGGGAGCCTGACGATCTCATCGGGAGACGACGGCATCCACGCTGATGCGGCAGTCAGCATCGAAGGCGGAACAATAACTGTCAACGAGTCCTACGAGGGCATCGAAGGACTGTCGATCAGCATCAGCGGAGGCAGCACAACTGTGACAGCCAGCGACGACGGACTCAACGCGGCAGGCGGCAATGCTTCGAGCGGAAGCAAGACCTTCGGAAATGATGACTGGGGCGGCGGAGGCCGCGGAGGTTTCAGCGACGGAGGCACCAACGGAAGCATCGTTATAAGCGGCGGCAACGTTCATGTTACAGCCGGCGGAGACGGGATCGACTCCAACGGATCCTTAGAGATCTCGGGTGGATATACAGTAGTTGAGGGTCCGTCGCAGGGCGACACCTCGGTACTCGATTATAACGGCACGGCATCCATAAGCGCTGGGACCTTCATAGGTACCGGAGGAGCCGGAATGGCAGAAAACTTCAGTTCGGCTGAGCAGGGCTGCATCGCCGTAAACGTCGGCAGCCAGTCCGCGGGCAGCACAGTAACCCTCAAGGACGCGTCCGGCACTGTGATCGCGGAAACCACACCGGGACTTGACTATGCAGTAGTCTACGTGAGCGCTAAGGACATGACAAAAGGAGAGACCTACACCCTGACAGCCGGCAGCTACAGCGAGAGCATCACTCTGACCGACAACCTCTACAGCACGCTGAGCGGCGGAATGCAGGGAAGCTTCGGCGGAGGCGGTCCCCGAGGGGAAATGAATGAAGGCGGTCAGATGCAGGATAATGCCGGCGGAGGAATGAAGGGCGGCCATGGCGGCGGGATGAAAGGCCGGAAACCGTCCGGAGGTATGCATGACGGAACTTTGCCGGGAGACAGCGGTTCTTCAGCGCCTGGCGAAATGCCGGATGGTATTACCGGAGCCACTCAGCTTACCGGCGGTGAAACAGTTTGATAAAGGGGAAGCTTTTCGAAAAGGGACATTGCTTCCTGCGACAGAAGGAGGCGGACGATGAGAGACAGATACATAGCACTTATTCCTGCTTATGAGCCGGAGCAGCGGCTGGTAAGCCTGGCGGCCGATCTGAAAAAAAGAGGCTTCGACATAGTCGTAGTCGATGACGGCAGCGGCTCCGGATATGCGGAGATATTCGATGAGCTCGCGCAGGAGGCAACTGTGCTCACACATGCCCAGAACCGCGGCAAGGGAGCGGCTCTGAAGACAGGCATGAGATACATAAATAAATACATGGCATATACAGAGACGGTGATGACCGCTTCAGGAGCGGATTCGGTCTCGGGAAGGGATGCAGTCATAGTGACTGTGGACGCCGATGGCCAGCATCTTCCTGACGATGTCCGCAGGGTGGCAGACATCTCCGCGCAAAGAAGGAGCGCTCTGGTGCTCGGAAGCCGGGCTCTCGGCGGGGACATACCGGCAAGAAGCAGATTCGGAAACACAGTTACAAGACACGTCTACAGCGCCGCGACAGGCGTGCATGTGCACGACACACAGACAGGTCTCAGGGCATTTCACCGGAGCCTCATACCCAGGCTCCTTGAGATCGAAGGCGACCGCTACGAGTATGAGATCAACATGCTGATGCAGCTTGCGGCGGAGGGCGTGCCGATCATAGAGGAGAGGATAGAGACGGTCTACGAAAACAACAACAGCGGTTCGCACTTCAGGACACTGCGCGATTCGTTCAGAGTATACAAAGAGATACTGAAGTTCTCGGCTTCATCGCTTGCGAGCTTCGCGATAGATTACTGCATGTATGCGCTGCTCCTGGCAGCGACCGGAGCTGCAGGCCTTGCCAACGGCCTGGTGATATCCAATATAGGAGCGAGGCTTGTGAGCGGTACTGCAAATTACATGATGAACAGGAAGCTGGTCTTCAGAAGCCGGACGGGCTTTGCGAAGTCTGCGGTGCAGTACTTTCTGCTGGCAGCTTTCATACTTGCCGGCAACACCATAGTATTGAGCACTCTGGCAGGAACGCTCGGAATAAACAGTCTGGCAGCCAAACTGATCACGGAAGTAATATTCTTTGCGATCAGCTGGACCGTGCAGCGCTACGTGATCTTTTTCAGGGATGACAGCGAAGACGGTGCGGAGACAGGCAGCGTAAAACTGGGCAGTCAGGAAGGAGCAGAATAGATGATAAAAAAGCACAAAAAACTGATTGCGTATATGCTCGCGCTTGCGATGTTCAGTACATACGTTGTGATGGATACTTTCGTCATAACAAGAGTCTACGGCGAAGCGTCGGGCGATGGCACAGAAGCGGCGATGCAGATAGAAAACGACGATCAGGAAGAGCAGGCGCAGAGCGATGAGGAGGATTCTGAAAAAGCCCACTCACACGGACCGGGAGGCCCGCATGGAGATGGAAGCGGAAAGCCTGAGCACGGCGGAAAACACGGACGCTCGAAGAGCAGCTCCGGGAGCTCATCGACGGAAAGCAAGAGTGACAGCTCCTCAGAAAACAGCTCATCATCGGAAACTGTAGTCAGCAGCAAGAGCACTGCCGACAGTTACAGCGACAGCAACATTTCTATCAAACTGAACGAATACACTGTAAGCGGCACGGTCGTACATGTCGCTGAAGTGAAGGCTGATTCTGCGGATTATCTTAAGACGGCATTTGCTCAGGGCTCATATGGCAAAAACGTGACCGCGGCTACTTCGGATATAGCTGATAGCGTCAATGCGATCCTGGCGATAAACGGCGATTACTACGGAGCACAGGAGAAGGGCTATGTCATAAGGAACGGCAAGCTGTACAGAAGTACGGCCGTATCAGGACGGGAAGATCTGGTCATCTATAAAGATGGAACTTTTGAGATCATTAACGAGAGCGAAGTAAAAGCAGAGCAGCTGATAGCTAAGGGAGCGGTCCAGACCCTGTCATTCGGGCCGGCCTTGGTAGAAAGCGGAAAAGTATCTGTAGACTCGGATGATGAAGTCGGCCGCGCGATGGCGAGCAATCCGCGCACGGCGATCGGCATCAAGGCAGACGGGACATATATCTTCGTGGTATCCGACGGTAGGACTTATGAGAGTGAAGGGCTCTCACTCCTGCAGCTCGCTGAGTTCATGAAACAACTCGGCGCAGAGACCGCCTACAATCTCGACGGAGGAGGGTCATCGACCATGGTATTCAACGGGAATGTGGTCAACACCCCGACCGGAGGCGGCATAGGAAACGGAAGCGGCAGTGAAAGGAAGGTGAGCGACATTGTATACATCGGCTATTAAAACAGGAATGAAATACTTCGCGGCATCCATGGTGATCGCAGTGGCTGCAGCTGTATACGGACTGTTCAGCCACGGGGTGTACTCATATTACACGACGTATGCGTTCATGATACCGCTCCTAGCGGGAGCGCTGCCTCATCTGCTGACGGCACTCAAGGGATCAGATCAGAAGACGATGCTTACCGGCCTTAATGATATTCAGCTCGCTTTCGTCGCGACACTGACAGCAGGAAGTCTGCTGAAGGGAGTGCTGGATATTTACGGCACTACCAACAGACTGCTCATCGCATATCCGGTACTAGCGGCGCTTATACTTGCAATAGTGATTGCAGCTAAAATTCGCAACTGGGAAATCCCGGGACTCATTAAAAACAAATAAAAACAAAATAAGCATGCAATAAAAAGACTGCCTCATGTGTATACATAGTGAAGGCAGTTTTTAAATACAAAAAAGTGACTGGAGAAGGTCACGGTGAAGAAAAGGAGGCCCGCCATGAAGAAAAGAAGAAGCATGATACTGGCATTGTTTACCGCCCTTGCGCTGTTTATGACGATGAGCGTATCCGTATTTGCAGGCGCCATAAGCGGCAATGATGCGGCACTGAAGACGGCTCTCAAAAATGCCAAGCTCAAAAAATCCCAGGTGAAGCATATAGAGGTGGATCACGAAAGCGATGAGGGCGTATATGAAGTGGAGTTCACGAAGAAATCCGGCGGTACGGAATACGCTTACGAGATAACTGCAGACACAGGCAAAATCGTAAAAAAATCCGTGGAATACAGATATAAGAAAAACACCTCGCACAAGAAGATCGGCAAGAAGGCTGCAAGAAAGAAAGTTGCCAAATACTCAGGTATAAGCTATAAGATTATCAGCAAGGGCACATGCACCTATGAGTATGATGACAGAAAAGGCGCATACGACATAAAGTTCAAAAATGGCAACTGCGTTTATGACTGTGAGGTGCTTGCTCCTACAGGCAAGATCCTTGAATACGAGTGGAAAGTGAAAGGCTACTGATACGGACAGAACAGGGAAATGGCGACACTGCAATTGGATGAAAACTTAATAATCCGGATGGCTTCGAACGACGGTGCCGCATTCCGCGAGCTTTATCAGCAGACATCCGGCGTGGTATACGGATTCGCCATGTCTATCCTGCGAAACAAACACGACGCGGAAGATGTGATGCACGACGCGTTCATAAAGATCTACTCGAGCGCTGTCACGTACAGGCCATCCGGGAATCCGATGGCCTGGATACTCACCATAGTGAGGAATCTCTGCCTCAACAAAATACGCGCAGGGAAGGTGTGCGAAGATCTGTCAGAGTATGACGACCTTGCAGGCGCTCTGAACGACAGCGATGCCGTCCTCGACAGGATGGTCCTTGAGACGGCTATGAGCGTGCTTGATGCAGAGGAGAGACAGATAGTTGTTTTACATGCCATGACCGGATTCAGGCACAGAGAGATCGCGGAAATACTCGATCTGCCGACAGGAACGGTGCTGTCAAAATACAACAGAGCGTTAAAGAAAATGAAAAAAGAGATGGAAACGAAGGGGGTAGAGAGATGATCGATAATAACGAGATCGAAAAAAGACTTGCCTCAGCGCTTAACGCAGCTACCCCTGACATTCTTGATGAGCTTATGGCTGAGCTGGATCTCAGCGAAAAACCTGAGCAGCCAATGAGAGAAAAGCTTGCTGATGATGGGCAGGAGAGATACAAAAAATCCTTTGTGCGCAGCAGATCCTTCAGGACACTTATCAGCTGCGCCGCCGCATTCATACTGATGATAGGCGGGTTCACGGTCTGGAAAAACGCGAGTGAGAAGGTCCTGGCAGTAGTAGACCTCGATGTAAATCCGAGCATAGAGCTGTCGATCAATAACAAGGAGAAAGTTGTCAAAGCCATTGCGGTCAATGAGGACGGCAAAGACATTCTTGATGGCATGGATCTGAAAGGCAGCGATGCAAAAACAGCGTGCAACGCCATCGTGGGTTCGATGCTTACAAAAGGCTACCTGAACGACCGGTCCAATTCCATACTGCTGTCGGTCAGCTCCGGCGATTCGAAAAAGGGGCAGGAGATAGAGGCCGAACTTTCGGACTGCATCAATTCTTACACAAGCGGATCAGAGGTCTCAGCTGCCGTGATGGGGCAGTATGTAGATGCTGATGATGAGCTGAAAGCGTTTGCGTCAAACAATGGCATCTCTACCGGCAAGGCGGGGCTCATACGCAGACTGCTCGAATCCGGCGGAACAAAGATGACGGAAGACTCACTTCTCTCTCTGTCCACACAGGAGCTGATAGTTCTTGGTCAGGAGCGCAATGTTTCCGGAGAGACTATGTACGGCGAAGCTTATACAGGTGACTACATCGGATATGAAAGCGCGCTTGCTGCGGCTCTCAGTCATGCAGGGCTCGACAGAGAACAGGTCAGCGGTGCTGAAGTGGAAATGGACTGTGAGAACGGGGCCATTATATATGATGTGGAATTCAGATCAGGCGGTCAGGAATTTGAGTATGAGATCGCAGCATCAACAGGGGAGATAATACAGTCGAAAAAAGATATCGATGACGATATGGATGATGACAGCGATGATGATGACAATGCCGACGATGAACAGGATGACGACTGATCAGCGCAGGACTCTGAGCACGAGAGCGGATGCGATCCCTACAAGTATCCCGGCAGCGATTCCGCTGAACATCAGGACAGGGAAATAAAAGAATATACGGAGGTCCTCGATAAGGGCAGCAGCCACGAGCAGCTGTCCCAGATTATGCAGGACACCTGCAGCCATACTTACACCGGTCACTGAAAAGAGACCGGTTTTGTTGAGCAGTATCATGCCTGCGAGGCTCACCACGGCTCCGGCGAGAGCATAGAGCATGCCGAAGAGACCGTTGAACAAAAGCCCGGCGAGCACCACGCGGATGATGCTGACGGCAGCTGCGTCCCTGGCTCCGAATTTATAAAGAGCCACTACTGTCACGACGTTAGCTATGCCAAGTTTGATGCCGGGAACGCCCGGATTGTATGGTATAATTGCCTCAACGTACGAAAAGATCAGAGCCAGCGCAGCCATGAGGCCGACTCTGGCGACGAAAGATGCGCTGAGCGACTTGCGGGCTGAGGTCTTACGAGGTGACTGAGTCATAGCCGCCTCCTTTCTCTGAGCCGTTATCGATACGCACCACCAAACGGTTAGGCAGGCATACGATGCTCTCTCCCGGGCCGGAGATAGCACCGTGCTTTACGCACACCTGATTCTTGCAGGATGCTTCGGTGACAGACACCGTACCTCCGCTTATGACGACCACATTGTAATAGTCGTACTGCGCGGAAGGAGCCTCGTCCGGATCTGCTTCGGGCGCATCTACAGCCTTCTGCTTCGGTGCAGGCACAACAACAGTGCGGTCCTCAGCGAGAGGGTACCTGGCGTAGAGATCGCCGCCTGACTCGATGATGACCTTAGCGCTGCTTCCCGCCTCACCATGCGACAGCGTGAGCGCAGCCGAAGCTGCCAGTCCGACGATGACCAGCACGATGAAGAGTATTATGTCCGCTTTTCGTATGAACTGTTTCATAAGATCATTTTAACATAACTCAGCAGGAATTCCCCAGCCTCTATAGCTGGCGGGATGAAGCATGATACCGAAAGGACAGCTGCCCGGATGAAGCGAGCCGTGAAAAAACTGAATATCCTGCTGCTTGCCGCAGTTCTGCTCATGCTTGCCGGCTGCAGCGGAGCGGGCGGGCCAGCTCCTGAACCGGTAATGAAGGACGGATACTATCTCGACACCATCTGCACCGTCTCCGTTTATCGCATGACTGATGCTCAGGGAGAGGTGAAGGACGCGGCGGAGATGAGTGAAGAGGCTGAGGCAGCGATAGACGAGGCGTTCGATCTGTGCAGTGAGCTCGAGTCGAAGATCAGCCGCACGCGCAATGATTCAGATATCAGCAAGATCAACAGCGCAAAAGGCGGATGGGTGGATGTCAGCGCGGAAACGTGCGAGCTCATACAGAAGGGCCTGGATTATTCGGACATGTCCGGCGGCAGATTTGACATAACGGTCGGAGGCATCACGGAGCAGTGGGACTTCCACGCTCCTGAGGGTGAGGCGAAGGTCCCCGGCGGGGATGCACTGGCTGAGGCCGCGAAGCACATAAACTACAAAAATGTGGAGACCGATGGCGACAGGATACGCATCAAAGACCCTGAGGCGAAACTCGATCTGGGCGGCATCGCGAAAGGCTATATAGGAGATAAGATGTCGGAGCTGCTCGAGAGCAGAGGAGTAGTCTCGGCAGTGATCAACCTCGGCGGGAACGTGATATGCATTGGCGGCAAGACCGATGAAGCCGATTTCGTCATAGGTGTGGAGACGCCGTTCAGCGACCGCAGCGAGATAATAGGAAAGATCAGCGCAAGAGACAAGACACTCGTCACCTCCGGCGTTTATGAGCGCAGGATAGAAGTTGACGGAAAGACATATCATCACATCCTCGATACCGGGACCGGCTGGCCGGTGGACACCGACCTCGATGCAGTGACGCTAATCACAGACAAGGGGCGTTCAGCCGACATCGACGCGCTCAGCACGATCTGCCTGATCCTCGGCGCGGATGAGGGAGTCAGTCTCATTGAAAAGCAGGACGGTATAGAAGGAGTATTCGTGCTTTCAGACGGAAGCATACGCACTACTGAGGGTGCGGGATTTGAGGCGGAAAAATGAAGAATTCTGTAGATAACAGCATGCCAAAGATACTGGTCACTAATGATGACGGAATAGATGCACACGGACTCAGGATCCTGGTTGAAGCGCTTTCGGAACATGCCGATGTATACGTTGTAGCGCCAGCCGATCAGCAGAGCGGCAAGAGCCACAGCATCACTTTCCTGCGCGAGGTTTCTCCGCAGGAGAGAGACGTAAAGGGAGCCGTAGCTGCCTGGGTGCTCGACGGCACGCCGGCTGACTGCGTGATGTGGGCGATCGATTACCTGGAGTATGAAGAAGGCGTCAAACTGGATTTCGTCATAAGCGGCATCAATCTCGGATACAATACAGGCCTTGCGGCATACTATTCGGGGACTGTAGCCGGCGCAAGAGAAGGAGCCATCAACGGCATCAGATCGATAGCGCTTTCCGTGGGAGGACCGGATGCGACACATGCCGAGCACTTTGACTATCTGGTCGGGCTCCTGCCTCAGCTGATGGAGATGTCAATGCAGATCGATCCCGGCATAATACTCAGCGTGAACGCGCCTGACATTCCTTCGTGGGATATAAAGGGAGTGCGGATCGCTGAAACAGCTCCCCGCGGCTACGGGATCAGGTTCTTCTTTGAAAAGAAGAAGAACGGCAATTATCAGATGACCGGAGGCGTGGACTACCTGGATGACAACATGCGCTACGATATCGACTGGTGCGCGGCAAGCTACATCGCCGTGTCGCCGATCCCTACGACTCTCTCGGATCCTGCTTCGCTGATGCGGCTCAAGGGGCTTACCGTGAAGGCAGACTGTCTTACACTCATAGTAGATCCGCAGGAGAAGATGCCTGTGCGCATTAAGGACGCGGACAGGCTGGCTGCAAATCTTGAAAAACTCGCTCATGCGGTGAGCAGGATGGGAATGCCGCTGATACTGGCGGAGTCCTACGACATGGGCGATATGCTGCCGCAGGTCAGGCAATATGACGGAGAGGCGGAAATAGTCAGGCACATCCATCCTGATGTGTGGACTGCGCCTGATCTGGATAAACTCGTAAGCGGGGTCGACTGCAGCAGAGTACTCATAGCGGGATCCGCAACGAATGTGGAGATCCTGCAGACCGTTCCGGGCTTCCTGAAAAAGGGCTATAAGGTAGTCGTACTGGAGGACTGCTGCGGCTCTGCGGACGAGCTGGGGCACGACCTTTCCATAAAGATGATGGAAGATATGGGCTGCGGTATCAGCACTCTCGAGACAGAGGTAATGAGGCTTGCGGGCTCATGCACGAGACAGGTACTGGACGCTGTTAAAAACATTCTGATTACTTGACATCAAGGGGGCGATGTTGTACTATCGTTTTTGCTATGCGCATTTGGCACAAGGAAGGGCCCGCGCAGCGGGAAGATCCCTTATGCCCATATGTGTGCTGATGTAGCTCAGTAGGTAGAGCACTTCCTTGGTAAGGAAGAGGTTTCGGCAGTTCGAGTCTGCTCATCAGCTCCATGCAAACCCGCTTAGGGACAGGGACGCTTGTCCCTAATTATTTTCAAAAAAAGGTTATCAGCGGAATGCACGGCCCGGCCGGAATGAAGATAACCTTGACCTTCGGAGGCAAGCTCCTCCGGCAGAACGTTCTAAATTAAAAGGAGGAAGTTAAATGGCAAAGCAGAAGTATGAGAGAACCAAACCGCATATCAACATTGGTACAATCGGCCACGTTGACCACGGTAAGACAACTCTTACAGCAGCAATCACATCAGTACTGAACAGAAAGTACGGACTTGGCGGCGATGTAGCATTCGATCAGATCGACAAGGCACCGGAAGAGAGAGAAAGAGGAATCACGATCTCGACAGCACACGTTGAGTATGAAACACCAAACAGACACTACGCACACGTAGACTGCCCGGGACACGCTGACTATGTAAAGAACATGATCACAGGAGCAGCTCAGATGGACGGAGCAATCCTGGTAGTAGCAGCAACAGACGGCCCAATGCCACAGACAAGAGAGCACATCCTTCTGTCGAGACAGGTAGGCGTACCATACATCATCGTATTCCTTAACAAGTGCGACATGGTAGACGACGAGGAGCTCCTCGATCTCGTAGAGATGGAAGTAAGAGAACTTCTCGACGAGTATGAATTCCCTGGCGACGACACACCGATCATCAGAGGATCCGCACTTAAGGCACTCGAAGATCCAACAGGAGAGTGGGCAGAGGCAGTAGTAGAGCTGATGCAGGCAGTAGACGATTATATTCCTGAGCCACAGAGAGCAAACGACCAGCCGTTCCTGATGCCAGTAGAGGACGTATTCTCGATCACAGGCCGTGGAACAGTAGCAACAGGAAGAGTTGAGAGAGGAATGCTCAAGACTGGTGATACAGTAGAGATCGTAGGACTTACAGAAGAGAAGAGAAGCGTCGTAGTAACAGGCGT
>JAFVPI010000091.1 GCA_017505405.1 Mogibacterium sp. | reverse complement strand
TGGACATGTCCGATGATGAACTGGAGCATTTCGCTCCATGGGATCCGAAAGTTCAGGCAGCCTGCGCAAAGAACGGGAAATAGCATAATTGGATCAAAATGATCCAAGTCCAATTGGACACCCTGTTACTTTGCGCTTACGTATATTATTGACCAGCCAGAGGACAATATTTCACAGAAAGCTATAAGAGAATATCTACTTGATCGATTCAAGATCATGGGAGAGCATCGTCAGGTGTTAATGGTCACTCACAGACCACAGTTTATTGTTAATTTAGATGTGGACAATGTTATATATATTGGAAACACAGAAGGTCATCTGTATATTCAATCAGGGGCTTTGGAATATAGAGATGAGAACTACAATATCCTTGATATCATTTCGGACCATATTGAAGGCGGTTTGGATACCCTGAGAAGGAGATGGAAGCGATATGAAAAGAGTTATACAGTTTAAGAATACAGATGACGGATATGCATGTTTTGAAAATGGGAAGACTATTTTTGTTATATCAAAAACGGATCTTCAGTTTGACATAAAAGCTTTTTATCATGCTTTCTACGATTCAGATAAAGATTACGAGAATATTGAAGTAAACAACTGTGTTCCAGATGATAAGGATGCAAACCGCATATATGGTTGTATTGTACAGCTTATGGAACGGATTAAGGATAAACTTGCAGAACTGCCTGAGAATGTTGGTGACGAAGAAGTATCACCTTAATAATAACTATCAAGCTTTATGTAGATCATGAGCTACCAATATCAAAAAATAAGAATCAATGAAGCTTAAGAGGAAAAGCGCTATTTTTAGGGAAATGGATAAGAAGTATCAAGTTTTCATATCATCCACATACAAAGATTTAATCAATGAACGAGAGCAGGTGCGAGACACTATTCTTTCTATGTATCAGTTTCCAATAGGAATGGAAATGTTCAGTGCTGCTAATGAAGAGCAATGGGAGATTATTAAAGAAACCATTGATTCGTCAGATTATTATATCCTTATCATTGGTAAAAGATATGGATCTGTGATTGAGGACGGTCCCGATGCCGGCATGAGTTATACGGAAAAGGAATATCGTTATGCTAAGCGTATTGGGCTTCCTATTCTCGCATATATAAAAAAAGATGAAGTAATAACTGCAAATAATGTTGACACTGATCCAGAAAAAGTTAAGAAACTCCAAACGTTTAAAGATGATGTTACCAAAGGGCGTGAAGTTAAGTGGTTCAGCAGTACTGAAGAACTTGGCAAGGAGGTATCTCTTTCGTTGCATAAAGAGATAGATAGGGGAAAGCGGCCAGGGTGGATCAGAAGTGATTCAGTAGATATAGAAAAAAGCTTATCTGAGATCGTAGAATTGAGTCGCCAGAACCGAGGCCTTCAGGAAGAGAATAAAAGGCTATCTATTGCATTGGAGAAATGTAGAGGAGCCTATGATAGAAGACCAAACCTGGATATAACGCTTGCATCAACAAAGGCAGACGATGATGAACATCAGGATTTCTATAACCGTGATGAAATTATTCTAATAGAAGAGGATGGGGTTGTTCATCTTAAACAGAAAACGATATCAACAGAGAAAGAAATGTCAAAATTCTTGCCGATCTCTTGGCGTGATATCCCACCTGATATAAAAAATCGAATCAATGAGCTGGATATAAAGAATTACAATGCAGAGCTACCTTCTAAAGATGAGGTAGAGAAATACTTGCAGAGTTATATTACTTACCTCAGGATTATGGAAAATGGAGTTCCAATAACTATATTTGTAAATAATCTGGGAACTTCAAAGGCGACAGATGTTAGCGTAACAATAGAATTCCCGGATGCTGTAAGGGTGTTCGATTTAGATGACATTATAGGAATGCCCAAGCCTGAAGCACCAAAGCTACCAAAGAATCCTATTAATGAGGCATATAAGAGGTTAAACCAAGAAAGATCGCATGCATTGAACATTCCGCTATTTAGTGATTGGGGAGGCATCAATAATTCTTCCTATATATCACCAATAGCGTACTCTCCATTTAGAAATGGAAATACTATTTATTCATATATTGAGATTGAGGACAATATTGTTGAAATTGGACAAACACAGGGAATAGTTCATACAAAGTCTGATTATTTCACTGGTGCATATGTTGTCCCGTTTTGCAAGGGAGAGTATGAAGCAAAGATCACTTTGATGTGTGCGGAGTATCAGGATCCAGAGGAGACAACGATTAAGCTTGTTGTGGAGTAATTGAAGAATAACCTGAAAAAAAGGTTATATCCTCTTTATAGAAGCAAATATCATTCTGTTGAATAATACAATGATTATACAAACTTATTTTAGAACGGAGGTTTAATCGAATGAGTATAGATATCGACGAATTTGCAAAATCCCAATGTGCCTTGAGAGATTATATGCACTATAAACCTGGGAATGAGTGCATACATAAGGCAAGAGTGTTGGTTTCGTCAAAAGGTGATTTAAAGTTTAGCGCTGAAATGGTGGCTTTTCCAAGAATAGAAACAAACTATTCGACAATTAGCATCACTCAGGATGCAAATAATGTATTCGAGAGAGATTATTATTCACAATATTCAAATGAATACCAAGAGTTCTCATTTGTTAACGGGACGTTACGCATCAAAGGTGATGATAGGTGGGGAAATCCGGTGGAGATTAATATTACAGCCATATGAGGATCAAGCCTGTATATTAATGCTTATAGAACACATTATTCATTATAAAGAGATTGCTAAAACATGGAAAAAGATTGTCTTTTCTTAAAAGTCAGTACGTTTAAAATCTCGAACCAATTATGTATACAGTTATTAGGTGGTTAGATGGGTGGTTAGATGAAAAGCAGATGGCGTGCGACCTCCTCTCTTTTCAAGGCTTGCAGGCTAAGCGTCGCGATTCGATCCCCCTACGCTCCACCATTAAAACCGTTGAAATTTCAACGGTTTTTTAAGTTTTTGAAGTGGTTGGATTTGGTTGGATGTGATTGGATTTTTGCCCCTACGCACGACACCCTCAAAGTATTGAAATTTCAATGTTTTGAGGGCGTCTGTAGTTTAGCATTGGTTGGATGCGCAGGTCTTCCTTGTCTTGTGCAGACTCCTTCTGGGTATACCGAGCTCATCACAGTATTTGTTTATAGACTTACCGAGGTCAGAATACAGACTGGAGGGTTCGCTTTACGGGCTGTTTTAGGTCAAAAACCCTTGTCAAGACCAGCTTTTTTGAAACTATTTTTGTAAAAGGATATATATGTCGACCGACACATTTTATTTGCAAAAAACGATGTGCTGACATTACTTTTTGACGGGGTTTGGGGTCCTGACACCAAGGCTGTGTTTTGGCAGTAGGAGTCAAAATGCTCTGCCTGTTATGTATGATCCATGAATCGTACGTTCAGTCTCGATCAGATTATGGCCTGCCATTGTCATCCTATTGGAAAGGCACATGATAACAATGGTAACATACATATAACAGCAAATACTAAAGGCTCTATCACTTCAGAGCCTGATAAGAATGATCCTGATTACATAGTATTCAGGATAGATTATGATGCGCACTGGATATTCGAATCATTCGGTCATCAATAATAAAGGAGTGATCACAAGTCATGAAAAGAATACTAACTATAATCATAACTGCAGCGATGATCTTTTCCGGGCTGCCGTTCATGACAGGAACTGCCGAGGCTGATGCTCTGGCAAAGAAAAAACTGCCAAAGAACATAACACTTCAGGCAGCGGCATCGGGACAGACCGAGGCTAAACTTGCATGGAACAAGATCAAAAGTCCGGGCAAGGGGTATGCTGTCTTCAGAGACGGAGAGGCTATAGCTCATCTGAATACAAAGAAAACAGCATTTACTGACCAGGGCCTCGCATCCGGTACTGCGCACACATACCAGATAAAAACCTATACAAAAAAGACTGTCAAAATGTGGTTCAACAAGAAGACCGAAAAGTGGCAGAAGAAAAAGCCTGCAAAGAAGTACCGCGGCAAGAGCAGGAAAGAAGCAGTATATACATACAAGAAGAAATCCAACACTGTGAGAATACAGACCGAAGGTCCGAAGAACAATACACCTTCTGATACTTCGCAGGACAATACGCCAGCGGACACTCCGAAGGACAATACACCTGCAGACACTCAGAAGAATAATACGCCAGCGGACACTCCGAAGAGCAATACACCTGCGGATACTCCGAAGAACAATACACCTTCTGATACTTCGCAGAACAATACGCCTGCGGATACACCGAAGGACAATACACCTGCAGACACTCAGAAGAATAATACGCCTGCGGATACACCGAAGGACAGTACACCTGTGGATACACCGAAGGACAATACACCTGCAGACACTCCGAAGGACAATACACCAGCGGACACACCGAAGGACAATACACCTGCGGATGCTTCGCAGGACAATACGCCTGCGGATACCTCAATCACTATCACCTGGAAGAACTGGGATGGTTCGATTTTAAAGACAACTACCGTTCAGGAGGGCACAACTCCTTCATATGGCGGAACACCAACTCGCCCAGACGACTCCTTCACTTACACATTCAAGGGATGGAGTCCGTCAATAGTTGCAGCAACACGTAATGCTACATACACTGCAGAGTACACGCCAAAATCGAAGTATAACTATAATATCAAGTTTATTAATGAGCCGTATGGAAACGGTGGTAAAAGTGTAATTTATATTGAAACAAACAATCCAGATCCCTTGAGTATGGTAGCTAATGCTACGAATGCAAGTGGAAAAAACGTTACAGCGAATGTAATAGGAATACCTTCAGATTATGCAGATGTACAGTTCACAGACGAAGATGAATTTTATGTTGGTAATGGCATTCCGGTAATACTTGGACCAACCGAAGCAGGACAGCTAACATTCAATGTAGAAGAAGTCGACAGGGCAACAAACGTTAGAATAATAGTCGCTTCACGCACGGTGACCGTAAAGGATTACAAAGCTGAAGAAATTGCATGGCGCCAGCGGGTTATTCAGAATGTTTGTACAAATTCAATGACAAACCAAGAAAAAATGCAAGCAATATGTGGATACATTCTCACAAACTTTAAATATCTGCCTACTTACAGAGGACAATATGTTCTTATATTTAAAAATGAAGGAATTCCGTACTGGGTAAGAAAAGAAATAGATTCAGCTGGTTCGCCAGCAGCACTTGTAGATTTCGGCAATGATTTAGGTTATCCGTTAGAAAACCTTTTCACCAAATATAAAATAGGCACTCCAGAATGGACTCAATATCATATGTGTGCATATTCTGCTGCTGATGATTACTATTACAAAGCTTGTCCGCCTTCCGACACAAATATAGTCAATCCAAGTGATATTACTTTCAATCCAGATACATATCAGTTCTGGGGAGAATAATTCTGCATTAAAATAAAAAAGTAACATTTTTCCGCCTCTCTAAAGAGGCGGAACTTTTTTTAGGTTTTCAAACTTTATTCCGTTTTGGTTTCTCTGACATTCTTCTCCTCTTATCTGTGGATGATAACGTTCCTGACGGAGAAGATGATCGACCAAATCAAGGCAGATCCGGGCATTCTTTGGAACCACAAAAAATGAGGGGATATAACCAAAAAAAGGTGAAATAGAAGGGGCTGAAAGCCTTGAAATTACTGGGCTCATTTTTTCGAACTTGCTGAAATCCTCGATTTAAGAGACGAAAAATCATCAGGTAATAATATTATCCTTTACAAATTTTACAGGCTTAAAAGCGGGATTTTCTACAGCCGGTTAGGGGTGTGCGTAGAAATAACAGCCCCCGTACGCTATCTACAGACATGATGCTTCGTCAACTGTGTAAAAGGGCATATCAAATAGCACTTGTTTGATGCTAAGTGGTTGGATGAGTGGTTGGATGAAAAGAGATGGCGTGCTGTCCTCCTTTCATTTCAACGTGTTCAGTGATAACATGCAAATTCGATCCCCCTACGCTCCACCACCAGACCCGTTGAAAATCAACGGGTCTACTCTTTTGGCGGTGGTTAGATGTGATTGGATCGAAGTTTTCTTATGAATAATCGAATCATTTAATTACTGCGAATGACTGTGCTCCGGTACTTATTATCCCGTTTTTAACAGAGACATCACCTATTGAGAATAAGGTTTTCCCATGGATAAGCTTTGTCACATCGAGAGGAAGTGAAATCTCGTGTATTTTGCCTTCAGGATTTACGATGCAAAAGAGCGAACCTCTCCGGTAGATGAAAGGTTGACCTGCTCCGCTGCAAACTATCTGAAGCGGGGCATCTGCCTGCAGGTCCTGCTCCTGATGGCGAAGTGCGATAACTGCACGCACAGTATTCAGCAGCGAGTCAGGGTCGCTTTCCTGTGATTCTACCGTCGGTGCACTTTCAGAGTCATCAACAGGAAGATAAAGATCTGCTTCATATGCCTCAGAGAATCCCAGATTAACACTTCTATCCCACTGCATCGGCGTTCTCGATCCGGTACGGAAGTAACCACCTTCCTTAGTTGGTATTTCGAGGTATTTCATGCCGATTTCGTCACCATAGTACAGGAATGGTACACCCGGCATTGTAAAAAGGAATGCGTAAGCCAGCTTTAGCTCTGTGCTGTCAAGGCTGAAGCTCGGACGGATAGTGTCGTGATTACATGTCAGTAATGAGATATATCCAAGATTCTTTGTATCCTCATAGCGCTCAAGATATTGCCCCAGAAAACGGTTGATATTTCCACCGGCGTCTTTCCTGAAATAACTGTGATCTTCATTGTTCCGATCGCCTTTAACATCTCCTCCGTTATTGTAGTAATCACGCATCAGGGTAGAGTAGCCACCGCTCGGTTCGTTAAGATAAAAATCCATATCAAAACCAGCACGCAGTGCGAGAGACGGATCATTCCACTCCGATACCATTGCTGCATCCGGGAATTCCAGATCGAGCATACGGCGGATATCGTGCCATATCTCGCTGGTCCCGCTCTTCTTTTCATCATCATTTTTCACCAGAGAGGCAGCCATATCCACGCGGAATCCGTCGCATCCGTGTAAGAGCCAGAATCGCATTACATCTTTAATAGCCTCCCGGGTAGCGATAGCGGAAGCGTCACGAAAACTCTTTTGCCATGGCTCAGTGGTTTTGTAGAAACCGTAATTAAGAGCAGGCTGACATTTAAAGAAGTTCAGAATATAGCAGCCGCTTCGCTCGCTTTCTCCTCCTATATATGGGAAACCGTCCGCTGCCTGAAAGCAGAAATCCGTCCAGATAAAGCGGTCGCTATATTCATTTTTCTCAGCCTTCTGGCTTTCACGGAACCATGGATGTTCCTCCGATGTGTGGCCAGGTACCAGATCCAGCAGTACACGGATCCCTTTCCTATGAGCTTCATCAAAAAGGCGGTAAAGGTCCTCGTTGGTGCCATATCGCGGTGCTACTTTTTTGTAATCGCGCACATCATAACCGGCATCACTGAATGGAGAGTCATAACAAGGATTGATCCAGAGTGCATTGCACCCAAGACTTCTGATATAGTCCAGTTTCTGGATTATCCCATTTATATCGCCGATACCATCACCATTCGAATCTTTGAAAGACTGCGGGTATATCTCATAAAAAACTGTATCCTTTAACCACTCTGCTGCCATTTGCGTTGTCCTCCCTGTAATTGTTTATTCAATTCTTTTTTCTGCTATAGTGCTTCTGTTGAGCTATGTTTAATATAATGATAAAATACAACAATAATAGTGTTAAAAACTATCAAAATAAGGCTATAAACTAACAGAAAACTACGAATAATCAAATGATGAAAAAAGAAAACACTCTGAAAACCAACAAAGAAAAAGCGAGGCATGGTGATATTTTTCTTCCTGTAAACAGTTATCATTGTCTGATCCCTTTTACATATAGAGAACTTGCGCTGCACTGGCACGAGGAAATGGAGATCACTTTGATACAGGATGGAACTTCAGACTACAAGGTCGGACAGAAAGTGTTTGAAGCAAATGCCGGAGACATCATACTGATACCGCCGTACTGTACTCATTCGGCATGTGAGATCCCGGGAAAGACGATGATATCAGACAGTATGGTGTTCCACCCTGATTATTTAGGTGCAAATAATCAGGACCTTTCTGCGTCTAAGTATCTCAGGCCAATGGCGGAAGGGCAGTTATTGATGCAGGAAGTTATCAGAGATGGTGATGAAGGTTATGCGGAAATCAAAGATACTTTTATAAGAGCACTTGACTGCTTTAAAAACAAACAGCCGTTTTATGAGATGCTATTGAAAGAAAAACTGCTGCATATCCTGATCCTTCTCTTCTCATACGGCTATATAAGAGAGTCAGATGACAGTCATATAACCTCTGAGAACCGTCGGCACATAAAGTCTGCGCTTGAGTATATCACTGACCATTATAGTGAGAAGCTCAGTATTTCAGAGATGGCACAGCTTGCAGGATTCAGTGAGAATTATTTTATGAGTCTCTTTCGCCAATACGTAGGAATGAGCTGCATTCAATATGTCAATCATTATCGCATTCAGAAAGCAGCTCACGCACTTGAGGAAACTACCAAATCTGTTTCTGAGATCGCTATGATCCATGGCTTTGATAATATTTCTTACTTCAATCTGCAGTTTCGCAGAACTTTCGGAATGACACCGCGCGAATTCCGCAGTAAACGAAAATGAATTACTACATCCAGATTAGATGAGTGATTAGATGAAAAAAGATGGCGTGCTGTCCTCCTTTCATTTCAACGTGTTCAGTGATAACATGCAAATTCGATCCCCCTACGCTCCACCACCAGCCCCGTTTAAAAATCAATGGGTCTATTATTTTGACATTGGTTTAGATGTGATTAGGTATTATAGTTTTATACGTGAATTTGAAAAAGCTTGTAACGAATTGAGGGTTTGCGAGTCATATAAGTAGAAGACTTAAACAGGAGAATGCTGATGGATATTGAAAAGCTGTATCGGGAATATTTCACACCGGTGTACCGTTACACTCTTTCATTGGTACATGATCCTGACATGGCTGAGGAAATTACGCAGGAGACATTCTTCAGAGCACTGAAGAAGATCAATGACTACCGTGGTGAAGCATCACTGAAAGTCTGGCTGTGCCAGATAGCGAGGAATCTAAGTTTTGACTCCTTGAAGAGACAGTCGAAGACATTAGCGCTGACAAAGCATGATGACGATGAATCAGATGATTATGAGCTTCCGGCGGGGAGTGAAAGCGATCCGGAGGAGCAGCTTCTGAGAAAACAAACAGCGATGAAGATCCACCGCATTTTGCACGACCTGAAAGAGCCGTACAAAGAAGTCTTCCAGCTCAGGACATTCGGAGACCTGAGTTTCGCAGAGATAGGAGAGCTGTTCGGTAAGAGCGAAAGCTGGGCGAGAGTCACCTACTACCGTTCGCGCATGATGATCAAGGAGGAACTCGATGAAGATTCATTGTAATATAGCAAAAGACCTGATGCCGCTTTATATAGATGATGCGCTGTCAGAAGAGAGCAAAGCAGCAGTTGAAGAGCACCTGACAGGCTGCGAAGGATGCAGAGAATACTACCGCAGAATGCATGGTTCAGAGATTCCTGACGCTGATGCAGAGGCTGAAGAAGTTCTCAGCAGACTTGATGAGGCCGAGCGGCTCAAACGGCTCAAAAGAAAAATGCTGCTCAAAAGGATCGTAACGATAGCAGCTACTGCTGCCGTAGTCATCCTGATCATTATTGCGGGAGATATTCTTGTCTTTCATAATCCAGACTACATTCCTTACAATGATACAGGGATCCGTATGACAGAGAATGGGGATATGTATGTTGAGAAGCCTTATTACGGCTATAAAGGAGTGTATTGGGGGAAGGACGGCGAAGGAAACCGTATTGCAGTATTCTTCCTCACAAGCAGTTACTATTCCAGAAACTGGGAAAAGGTATCTGATATCAACGAGAAGCATGTGATGAGATTCCATGAAACTGAAGATGCAGATGCAGTAGACAAGGTGTATTACCTTCCGGAAAAATATGTGAAGGAAAACAGACTCGATGGATTCTTTTCCGCGGGCAGAACCATATTTGACCATATATACTCCCAGAGCAGAAGCCTGAATGAAGAGCAGATGCAGGAAGAAATGGATAAACTGATCTCCGGGATCGAAGATGAAGCAACACTTGTGTGGTCAAAGGAATAGAGCATCAAATTACATGATATTAAGTGTAACGTGATTAGATAGGTGATTAGATGAAAAGTTGATGGCGTGCGGCCTCCTCTCTTTTCAAGGCTTGCAGGCTGAGCGTCGCGATTCGATCCCCCTGTGCTCCACCATATTAAAAATGAGATGCCGGAAGGCATCTTTTTTTGTGTGATTGAAGAGGGGTGTGAGAACCTCTGTGGGTCGTCAAGTAAATATGATGCTGATTGCAACATAAATAGAAGATTATTGGCCTTGCATAACAGATATTTATGTCCTATTTGCAACGTTCATATTGGCTTCCTTTTCAATATAAGATAAAATTACTTTGTTACATGAGAAAGATAATTGTCACTAATAGCAACAGAAATGGAGCACTTCCGATGAAGCATTTATCTTTGAAACTACTGGCCGAAACCGTAACAAGCCGTAGAAAGAGCATGAAGCTGTCCCAGGCTGCTTTGTCTGAGAAAACCAATATTAACCGTTCTATTATATCCCGCCTTGAGGCTCAGGATTACAGCCCGTCTGTAGATCAGCTGCTGTCATTATCTTCCGTGCTTGACTTCCAACCCTCTGATGTCATCGTAGATGATGAAGCTGAACCGGTTTTGGTTGGGCGGAAAAAGATTGCTGTAGCCGGTACCGGGTACGTTGGACTATCCCTGGCAGTTTTACTGTCTCAGCACAATGACGTAACTGCTGTGGATATCGTTCCGGAGAAAGTCGAGATGATCAACAGCCGGAAGAGCCCCATTCAGGACGAGTATATTGAGAAGTACATGGCAGAGCACAGGGAGCGTAAGCTGTCACTTCGTGCTACCACCGATGCAGCTGCTGCTTATGCTGATGCTGATTTCATCATTGTGGCAGCACCGACAAATTACGACCCGAAGACAAACTTCTTTGACTGCAGCGCGGTCGAGTCAGTGCTTGCTTTGATCAAAGAAGCAACTGCAGAGCGGGAGGTCAGGCCTGCCATCGTTATCAAGTCCACGGTCCCTGTCGGATATACTGTACACGTCCGGGAGAAGATGGGTATGGACAACATCATTTTCAGCCCGGAGTTCCTGCGGGAATCCAAGGCACTATATGACAACTTGTATCCGAGCAGAATTATTGTTGGGGCAGATGAGGGAAATAAGAAACCGGCAGAGGAGTTTGCTGCGATGCTCCGGCAGGGAGCCATCAAGACGTCCATACCGGTGCTGTTCATGGAGACAACGGAGGCAGAAGCCACTAAACTGTTTGTGAATACCTATCTTGCCCTCCGTGTGTCTTACTTCAATGAGCTGGACACCTATGCTGAAGTGAAGCACCTCAAGACTGCTCCGATCATTAAGGGTGTCTGTCTGGATCCCCGCGTGGGCGATTACTACAACAATCCTTCCTTCGGCTATGGCGGATACTGTTTGCCGAAAGACACTAAACAGCTTCTGGCAAATTATCAGGACGTACCGCAGAACCTGATCCATGCGATCGTGGAGAGCAACCGCACGAGGAAAGACTTCATTGCAGACCGTGTACTGGAGATCGCCGGAACGTACGGGAACAGCGAAGCTTACTCCAAGGCGAGAGAAAACCAGCAGAAGGAAGTTGTGGTCGGCGTGTACCGCCTTTCCATGAAATCAAATTCCGATAATTTCCGCCAGTCCTCTATCCAGGGTGTTATGAAGAGGATCAAGGCCAAAGGTGCGACTATGGTGATCTATGAGCCGTCACTGGAAGACGGCACGACATTCTTCGGGTCCGCTGTGGTCAACGACCTGAAAAAATTCAAGAAGATGTGCGGCTGCATTATCGCGAACCGCTATGATACCGTACTGGACGACGTGGAAGAAAAGGTCTACACCCGTGACCTGTTCCGGAGGGATTAAGAAATGCAGAAGATAGACTTGAACGATAAAAAGATCCTGGTCACAGGTTCTCCCGGTTTCATCGGAGCCAACCTTGTGATGCGCCTGCTTAAGGAAATGAGCAGCGGTACTGTTGTCAGTCTGGACAACATGAACGACTATTATGATGTCAGCCTGAAGGAGTGGAGACTGAAGCAGATCGGGAAGGCTGCAGAGGCGTCGCCTGTCAGTCATGTGTTTGTCAAAGGCTCCATAGGCGACAAAGCGCTGATCGATCAGCTGTTTGCGGATCACCATTTTGATGTTGTGGTGAATCTTGCAGCTCAGGCCGGAGTCCGGTATTCCATTGATCACCCGGATGTATATATTGAGTCGAATATAATCGGCTTTTATAATCTGCTGGAAGCCTGCCGCCATAATCCTGTGGAGCATCTGGTGTACGCGTCCAGTTCCTCGGTATACGGAGGCAACAAGAAGGTGCCGTTCAGCACGGACGACAAGGTGGACAACCCGGTCAGCCTTTATGCTGCGACAAAGAAGAGTAACGAGCTGCTGGCTCATGCTTATTCCAAGCTTTATAATATCCCGGCAACAGGACTTCGCTTCTTCACAGTCTACGGTCCGGCGGGGCGTCCGGATATGTTTTACTACAGCGCCACACAGAAACTGGTAGCGGGAAAGACCATACAGATATTCAACTATGGCAACATGCGCCGGGATTTCACTTATATCGACGACATTGTGGAAGGTGTATACCGCGTGATGCAGGGTGCTCCGGAAAAGAAGAACGGGGAAGACGGACTTCCGATCCCGCCATATGCAGTATATAACATCGGCGGCGGTCAGCCTGAGAACCTGCTTGACTATATCTCCACACTGCAGGAGGAACTGGTGAGAGCGGATGTGCTGCCTGCTGATTATGACTTCGAAGGGCATAGAGAATTGGTCGGTATGCAGGCCGGAGATGTTCCTGTGACCTATGCTGATTCAGAAGCACTGGAACGGGACTACGGGTTCACACCGAAGATCGGTATCCGTGAAGGTCTCCGCGCCTTTGCCGAGTGGTATGCCGAATATTACAGATCCTGACATCTCCATGGGGATGTCTCTTGTCACCGCTTATGACCGAAAGATATTGGCTCAAAATGAGCTTTGAAGTATAATTTATAGTTAGAGTAACTTACTTACAAACAGAATCATTAACAGGAAACTGAGTGGATATTTATGAACAATAAAACCTCAGCAAAACCGAAGGAGACAGGAGCGGAAAAAAGCAGGCCGCAGAAAAAAAGACTTCATATTCTGCCCGTATTGCTCTTACTGATATTTCTGATCGGCGCCTCTGTCTTTTTTTACACATCGTATACAAAAACACATTACAGGATCAGTTTCTATCAGGAAACATCCCAAAAGGTGAGCGATAGTATCCGGATCGTGGTTGTCTCCGATATTCACAACCGGGAATATGGAGAAAACAACGAAACACTGATTTCCGATATCCGCGACCTGAAACCGGATCTCATCCTGTTCCCGGGCGACATGGTGATCCGGGATGAGGATGACTATCAGCCTATGCTTGATCTTGTGTCCGCATTAACAGGGGTCGCACCTTGTTACGGAGTACTGGGCAATCATGAGAGCGAACGGATCTATTACGGGGATGACAAGGAGCTGCCCGATAAGTTCAAAAATGCGGGACTGCGGCTGCTGCGCAATGCCAGGGAGGATATACAGATCGGCAGGGACACCGTTCAGCTGATCGGCGTGGAAGGCACTTCCTACGGGTTCGAAGAATACGGTGGCCGGGAATTCATGGATAAAACAAAAATTGATCCCTCCAGACTGTGTATTCTCATGAATCATATCCCGATCCTTTTCGATAAACAGCTGTCCGTATATGATTTCGATCTGGGAATTGCGGGGCACGTGCATGGCGGGATAATAGTCCTTCCTTTTATTGGCGGGCTGTACACAGAAGAAGAAGGGTTTTTCCCTGAATTCACCTCCGGAAGATACATTCTGGACAAACAGCAGACACTGATCCTCAGTGGGGGACTCGGAGATTCCAAGCCCTTCCCGCCGCGGATCAACAACTTGCCTGAGCTTGTTGTGATAGATATCAACAAGTAACTTAAGTCAGGATAAAGGAGATAGCGCTATGAAACTAAAAACCAAATTGAAAGCGCCCGAAGATATGACTTCAGATGGAATCATGATCCGATGGAAACGCAGCATGAGCGCTGCTGCCGGTGAATTCCGGAAGTGGGGTGTTAAGGTCGTTGCCCTCTTCCTGGGATTTTTCCTGGCTTTCTGCGTTTTTCACTGTATCGGGAATCTTCACTCAGCCAGTACTATCCTGTCGCTGGATTATGAGGAGGCTTCCAAAGGCCTGACGCCCAACGGGATGCGGTTCAATGTTTATGAGATCCGAAGCCCTGAAGTGATGGAGCGGCTGATCGATTATGCCGGACTGGACGGAAAGATCACCCCGGATGAACTAAGCGAATGTGTCAGCGTGAAGGCAACGCATGATAAAAACATCAGCGGCAATGCGAATTATATCAGCACCTCATTTGTGGTCAGATTTACTAACAAGGGCTTCGTCAACAGTATCTCTGCGAAAAAGATGCTTGCACTTCTCTGCAAAGCATACAGCGAATACTTTGTGGAGCATTATGGCTTCAACCACTCCATCCTGTCGTTTGATGCCGATGATCTGAAATTCAATGATGAATATCTGATGGCTGTTGACCTGCTGGATCTCAAGTGCAGACAGCTGGAGAAATACGTGGATCTTCGCAGCAGGGAGAGCAAGAACTATCAGGATCCGGATACCGGGATGACTTTCTCTTCCCTGAAAGAGCAGCTGAACGATTTCTATACATATGACCTTGCGAAACTGCGTTCCTATATCATTGAAAACGGGATCGCGAAAGATAAGAACGGGCTGATCAGTATGCTGGATTACAAGATCCGCATGGACAGCCTGATGAACAACAAAATGATGGCCGCGTACGATGAAGACAATAAGGGTGTTAAGATGTACGATGCTGCCATGAGTGCTGTGGTTATGATCCCTACCCAGGATGAGCAGATACAGTATTATATGTCCAGGACCAAAACCGGGATGGACAAAATGGTCAAACATGCGCAGGAACAGCTTACGGGTACAGCGGAGCGCATGGAACACATCGAATATAATAAATACCTGACAGAAAAGCTGGAGGCAGGCACAGCCAGCAAGAAGAAGATGAAAAAGGCTGACGCCATGATCAAGGAGCTGGAGGTATCGCTGGATAAGATCGCCTCGGATATCCAGACCGTGGACAGCGGCTATTTGAACACGAAGGCCCGCAATTACATCAGCATCAGCTCCGACAGCACAGGACTTGCCGGGCAGATCGGACTGGTTTCCTCACTGCTGGGGGCTGTACTGATGCTTGTTGTCACATTCATCGGCGTATCTCTTCGCATATTTTTTTCAGATAAGGAGATGACAGCATGAAACAATTCAGTATTCTTCGCTATCTGAAGCAATTCAGACTGCTGATCTTTCTTGTTTCCATAATTGGCGCTCTGCTGGTTCTTCTTTTCGGAATATCCCAGCAGCACTATATTGCGTCCGCAGTCATTCAATATACCAATAGTGAAGCCAAACAGGGATATACTCCGGACGGCAGTCCCCTTAACGTAGAGGAAATTTATTCCTCTGCCGTTATTGATTCTGCCCTTGCGGAACTGGGATATAAGGCCAATATCGATTCCATCCGTTCCAACTGCTATGTTGAAGAAGTCATTCCGGAAACACAGCAAAAGCTAAGTGAAGCGATGCTTGAAAACGGTGAGGATCCTGCTTACATAGCAGACACTTACCGGGTGTATTATGTCGGCGAAAGCGATACCGGTGAAGATTACGCCCGGAATATGCTGGACGCGATCATCAAAAACTATTACGAGTTTTATGCCGAGAAATATGTGGAGGAACCTCTGCAGAGCAACGGTGTATCCGCGCTTGAAAAAGGGAATTACGACTATATTGAAAGCGTGCAGGTACTGGAGGACTCCGTATCGGAGATGCTTGATTATCTGCTGGACAAAAGAGAATCTCATCCATACTTCCGGTCGGTGGAAACAGGATATACATACAATGATCTGTATCAGATCTATAATTATTTATACAATTACGAGATACCGAACCTGTATGCTGAGATCCTTTCCGATGCGGAGACGCAGGATGTTGATCTTCTGGTGAGCCGGCTGACAAAAGAGTGCGAGGATATCGAGCTGTCCGTCAAAAATCAGAAGGAGCGCGCTGCTTCGCTGAAAACCCTGATCGATAATTACAGCGAACGCAACAAGGAAATGCTGGACTATCATTATCACAACGCAGACAATCAGGATATCGGGACAGAATACATCCTGAAGGATGTGGAGAACAATGAGGAAGGCAGCGGCAATAAAGAAACCACCTATGACGGCCTGATCAGTGAATATGTGGATCTGAACACCAGGATCCGCCAGGAAAACATCGAAAAGAAGCACAATGAATACCTTCTTTCAGTTTTTGAGAACGCGCAGAAAGAGGAAGGGCAGAAAGGCCTCACCCCTGAAGAGATAAATGCCAAACTGGATCACTGCGTAGGTCTTGCCAATAAATACTATCAGTATGTGAAAGATTCAGGAGATGAGCTGAACGGACAGCTGAGCGCGAATTATCTTTCGATGGTCAGCAGCATAAATGTCCAGCCGGCTGTTAATCTCAAATTGTACGTCGCAATTGCCATATTATTGTTCTTACTGGTGGGCGGTGTCGGTGCCGTACTGCTCGGAAGGGCACTCGACTTTATCGACTATTTCCGGTATGTGGACAAAACAGTACAGCTGCCGAATCGTGCCAGATGCGATGCGTATATCAACGAATTGTCAAATCGGGTGCTTGAGGAGGACTTCTCCTGCATGGCATTGAAGATGGATTCCCTGGGCAGTCTGTCGAGTAAGTACGGACGCCAGGCCGGTGATGAAGTATTGAAGAATTTTGCCATGATCCTGAAGAGCTTCGCCGACCTGTACGGATTTGTGGGGTATAACGGCACGGGCAATTTCTTAGCTTTCTTCCCGAATTGTTCGTCTGAAAAGCAGGCTGTGATCCTTGAGGCGATCGAGAGGCAGGTTGCGAAATATAACACATTGAACCCGGAACGCAGTATCAGCTATACCTGCGGCAAAGCTGTTTCCAGTACAGACAACACCTTTGAGATCAGGGATCTGCTTCGACTTGCATTGCAAAGGATGAATTCCGGACAGGTCACCTCAGTTTCAGAGAATGTCTCCGAAATGAAAGAGGCAGAGGAGTAAAAGTGTGAATACCGGAGAACTGCAAACATCGCGGAGAGAATGTCCGGCTTTTATCATATTTCTGATCGTTGCCTGTACGATTTTCGCCGGTCTCGGAGACTGGAAGGTTCTCAATAATGCATATGGGGGGCTGCCTAAGGCGATCGTGCTGGGCGCGATCGTCTGCGCTTTCATGTATTTTCTTGTAAGCGCTGACTTTGGAAAGCTCAGGAAGGCGATGAGTTTTTTCCCAATATTTCTGATCCCCATAGCTGTTTATATCGTGATCA
The DNA here is from genome assembly GCA_017505405.1 of Mogibacterium sp. Classification (GTDB taxonomy): domain Bacteria; phylum Bacillota; class Clostridia; order Peptostreptococcales; family Anaerovoracaceae; genus Crickella. Next base: position 34,857 of record JAFVPI010000091.1, on the reverse strand, counting down.
GCATGTACATATGGATCACGGACTTCTCACAGGTGGCGTCGATCAGCAGAGCCTGGGAAAAGATCCTGTTCCAGACGATCACGATCATCTATGCCGTCTTCATGTGCTATCTGCTTGAAGAAAGGGCGGTCAACTATCTTTTCCTCAGCATGTGCGCTGTGAACACTGCCATCATGCTGCTGGAGATGCCGAAGTATGGGATCGCGGAAAGTATTTCTTCCGTTGTAACGTGTATCATTACCTTTGGAGAGGCGGAAGGTTTTGTGCGCGCGCTGGAGATCCATGATATCACATTCCTGTTCGGACAATTCTTTGTGTATTATATGATGTTTGCGCCGAAAGGCCAGAAATCAGAAAGAAGAATCCGGCGTTGCGGTATAATTCTCTCTCTCTTTTTTATTCTGCTGGGATTGAAGCGCGGCGTTTTGCCGGCTGTCATTATCGTATGTATATATGTTAAATTTCTCCGTCTGTTTAAAAAACCGGAGAAGCTGATCATTGCGACAGGGATCAGCATAGCTCTGTTTTTCTATTTCTACCTCTACCTCACACGGTCAGGGCTTCTGGTGGAATTTCTGGAATCCCATGGGGTAGACATGATGGGGCGCGATGTGCTGTGGAGCCTGCCTAATCAATATTACGAACTATCTCCTTTCTGGAAAGGACTGGGGTTTGAAAGCGTTACCGAACTGGTAAACCAATGGTATCAGGACGGGCTCATCAACCGTGCATATCCGCTGCACAACGATATTCTGAAAATCTTTATTGAACTGGGTGCGCTTGGCTTCACATTGTGGGCAGTCATACATTATGTCATGTTTCCTGCTTACTGGATGAAGCGGCACGACACGCAGACCGGAATGCTGTATATGGCTATCCTTCTGTATATGACAGCAACCTATCTGACAGACAACACCGCGTTTTATTTCTGGTGCAGTATCGGGCTGAGGCTGATACCCATGAGTTACAGTTACAGGATCAACAAACTCGAGAAGGAAACACAGTGGAAAGCGCCAACATCGGAAGATGTGGCCAACGATATCTGGCTTATTGAAATGAGAGGGAAAGGCTAAAAATGCTGAATAAACTGAAAAGACTGCCGGTTTATCTGAAAAATGTATCTCTGCTTACTTTGCTCTGGCCTGCTGCCACAGTGCTGCGAAAAACGAACAGGAACTATCAGCATCTCTGGGTGGTGATGGAACGCGGATTTGACGCCAGAGACAACGCCTACTGGTTTTTCCGTTACTTAAGGGAAAAGCAGCCGCAGATCAATTCGTGCTATGTAATCGACAAAAACAGTCCGGATCTTGAAAAAGTCGCAAAGCTTGGCCGGACTGTTCCCTGGAGATCACTTCAGCACTATCTGATGTATCTGTCGGCCGACATGCTGATCAGCACTCATGTACAGCCTGTCGCTCCGGACCTGATGGCATATTATCATCTGCGTCAGATCGGGATCCATCCGAGAGGAAAGCAGATCTTTCTGCAGCATGGGATCATCAAGGATGAGATGAAGTGGATGCGGTATCCCACCATGAAGGTTGATTTCTTCGCCAGCGGCGGAAAACTGGAATATGATTACCTTGTCTCGGAATTTAATTACCCGGAGGGAGTTATCCAGTATACCGGGCTGTGCCGTTTTGACAATCTCATCAGGGGAAACGATCCCACCAACGAGATCCTTGTGATGCCAACCTGGCGGGGATCGGATTATCCTCAGGGAGATCAGTTCTATGAAACAGCTTTTTATAAGTATTTTCAGTCCATGCTGAACAACCCATCCCTGCTTCGTCTGCTCGAGGAGCGGGATCTTAAGCTGCTATTTTATCCTCACATCGAGCTTCAAAAGGAACTGGATAAGTTTCAGTCGCCATCGGAGCGGATCATACTGGCAAACTGGAAGGACTATGATGTCCAGACACTTCTGATGCGCTGCAAACTGCTGATCACGGATTATTCCAGCGTGTTTTTCGATCTCGGTTATATGGAAAAACCGGTGATCTATTACCAGTTCGATAAAGAGGAGTTCCGGAAATTCCATTATCAGGAAGGTTATTTCTCCTATGAAGAACACGGCTTCGGGCCGGTAGTCCTGACTGAAGAGGCGCTGGTTGATGCCATAAATGAATGCGCGGAGAATGATTTCCGTATGAAGAAGAAATATCTGGACCGTCTCGAAGCCTTTTACCCCGTCCGGGATGAAAAGAACTGCGAGCGGACATTTAATATTCTCAGCCGGATGAACATACGATGAGAAAAGGAAAAAAGTAACGTCAAAGTAACAGGAGGGGAACAGGAAAAGATGATTCGGGTACTACATTCTGTCAGCAATATGGCGCGTGCCGGGATCGAAACCATGCTGATGAATTATTACCGGGAGATCGACCGGAGCCAGATCCAGTTTGACTTCCTGGCTAACAAACCGATACCGGGGGAATATGATGATGAGATACGCGCTATGGGAGGACGGGTTTTCGTCAGTCCGGGTCTCAACCCTATACATTTCCCTAAATACAAACGGTTCGTGCGAGAACTGCTTCGTGACAACCCGGAAATAAAAATCGTCCACGCGCACAACGAGGCCATGGGCTATTATGCCCTCAAGAGTGCCAAAGACGCCGGGATCCCTGTCAGGATCGCACACGCACATAACACACAGATCATCAGGGATTATAAGTATCCGCTGAAGCTGGTCTGCAAACAGCTCCTGCCCGGAGCGGCAACAGATTACTGGAGCTGCGGCAGGGACGCCGGGATCTACTATTACGGGAGCAAGCGATGGAACGAATCCGGATTCACCCTGCACAATGCGATCAACATGTCCAGATTTGAATTCCGGCAGGAGGAACGCGAACGCCTGAGGAGGAGCCATGGTCTGGAAAACTGCTTTGTGATCGGACATGTGGGCAGATTTAATGTTCAGAAAAATCACAGCCGCCTTTTGGATATTTTCGCGGAAATCACAAAGACTGCTCCCGACGCCCGACTTGCCCTGATAGGCGTAGGTGAGCTGGAAGAGTCTGTAAAAGAAAAAGCCCGGAACCTGGGAATCTGGGATAAGACGCTCTTCCTGGGGCAGATGGCCGATGTAAGCGGATGGTATATGGCGATGGACTGCTTTGTGCTGCCTTCACTGTTTGAGGGACTTCCGGTGGTCGGCATCGAAGCGCAGGCGACCGGAGCGCCTTGTGTTTTCTCTGACCGCGTCACCGATGAGGTGGTGCTCTCCCCGGAAACGCGCAGGGTCTCCCTCGAGGCGGAAGATGCGGAATGGGCAAGAGTGATCCTGGCAGCAAGGCAGTTGGGAACGGATCGGACGAAAGGGACGGAAATCGTCCGGGAAGCGGGATATGACATTCATACAGAAGCACAGAAGCTTCAGAATATCTATCTCAGGATGGCAGACCGGAAGTAAGGAAAGAACGGTATGAAAAATATGCAGAAAAGACCGAAACGGATCGCGATGATCGGACATAAATTTATCCCTTCCAGAAATGGCGGGGTGGAGGTCGTTGTCAGTAACCTTGCGCCGCATCTTGCGAAGCTCGGATACGATGTGACCTGTTACAACCGGACGGACAGAGAAGCCGTTAAGCGCCGGAAGGCGGGGGAACTGCTGCGGGAATACCGCGGAGTCCGCCTGGTCTGGACACCGACTGTTAACCGCCGCGGGATGGCCGCTATGTCATCTTCGATAATCGCATCGGTGATGGCCGCCTTTAGCCGCTATGATCTGATCCACTATCACACGGAGGGGCCGTGCGTCTTCTGCTGGCTCCCGCGTCTAATGGGAAAAAAGGTCGTTGTTACGGTTCACGGGCTGGACCATATGCGTGAAAAATGGGGCAGATTTGCTTCCCGGTACATCCTGCTGGGCGAAAAAGCGGCTGTCCGCCATGCCAACAGCATCATTGTGCTGAGCGAGGGTGTCAGGAAGTATTTTCGTGAGACATATGGACGGGAAACGGTATTCATCCCAAACGGTATCGACCCTGCTGAGAGCCGGCCGGCCTGTGAGATCACAAAACAGTTTGGCCTTGCCTCACAGGAATACATCCTGTTTCTGGGCCGTCTGGTGCCGGAGAAGGGTATTCATTACCTGATAGAAGCCTACAAGATGCTTCAGACGGACAAAAAACTGGTGATCGCCGGCGGCTCGTCGGATACCAACGATTATGTGAAGCAGCTGTATGCCATGGCAGAGGACTGCCCGTCCATAATCTTCACCGGCTTTCAGAAAGGGCTAGTGCTGGAGGAGTTGTACAGCAATGCCTATCTGTATGTGCTGCCAAGCGATCTGGAGGGAATGCCGCTCACTCTTCTGGAGGCCATGAATTACGGATGCTGCTGTGTGACCTCTGATATCGGTGAATGTGCGGACGTTCTGGACGGCAGTGGCTATACTTTCCCGCGCGGAGACGTGAACGCCCTGCGGGATACGCTTCAGGACCTGTGCGATCATCCGGAGAAGGCCGGAACAAAACGTGACGAAGCCCGGAAAATGATCGCTTCCAAATATACGTGGGAGGATATTACCGTTAAGACCGATAAACTATACAGAGAGCTGATGGAAAAATAAGCCGGAGCATAACGCACCATGAAGCTTGAACGCACTAGGAACGCAGCAAGAAACGTTGTGTTTGACGGAACCATGGAAATAGTCAATATGCTGTTTCCGTTCGTCATTCGTTCGGTTATGCTGCAATATCTGGGAACTGAATATCTGGGGCTGAACGGCCTGTTCAGGTCGATTCTGTCGTTTCTGAACCTGGCGGAGCTTGGCGTGGGCAGCGCTATGGTGTTCAGCATGTATAAGCCAATCGCTGAAGACGATACTCCGACCATCTGTGCTTTGATGCGTCTTTATCGTACCCTCTACAGGATCATAGGTCTGGCGATCGCAGTGATGGGACTGCTCCTGATGCCTTTCCTGAATAACCTCATTGAGGGTGATATCCCCGTCGGAATGAACCTGCACGTCCTTTATCTGATGAATCTGGGGAATACCGTGCTTACGTACTGGCTGTTTGCCTATAAGGGCAGTCTTCTCCAGGCGCATCAGCGCCGCGACGTGATCAGCAAAGTCAGTCTGCTCGTGCGGGTTACAGAATATACACTGAAAATCCTGATTCTTGTCTTTACAAGAAATTATTATCTCTTTCTGGCCGTGCAGCTGCTGTGTCAGATCGTTATAAACCTGCTGACAGCAGCATGCGCAGCAAAAATGTATCCCCGCTATGTGGCAAGCGGGAAACTGCCGAAGGAGAAAGTGCTGGACATTTTCCGCAGAGTACGGGATCTGTTCACTTCCAAGCTATCCGCTACGGTTTTCGATGCTGCGGATACGCTGGTCATCTCAGCCTTTATGGGACTGACCGCTCTGGCACTATATCAGAATTATTACTTTATTATCACGGCTCTCAGAATGATGCTGATCGTGCTGCTCAACGCCTGCATGGCAGGAGTGGGGAACAAACTGGTCATGGAGAGCAAAGAAGCGAATTACCGGGATCTGGAAAAGATCAGCCTTCTTTTTCTCTGGGTGCTGGGCGTGAGCAGCTCCATGCTGCTGTGTCTGTATCAGCCGTTTGTTCATGTCTGGATGGGCAAAGAAAACATGCTTGCCATCGAGCTGGTATTCTGTTTTGTCGTCTATTACTACTCCATGGGCGCCAATAAGCTGATCAATATGTTCAAGGACGCAGCCGGTATCTGGCAGATCGATCGATGGAGACCACTGACGGCAGCTTTCGTCAATCTGGGCCTGAATCTGATCACTGTCCGCCGGCTGGGAATGTACGGGGTCCTGCTTTCCTCGATCGTCTCCATCGTCCTTATTCAGATACCATGGCTGTTCCACAACCTGTTCCGGGAAGTCTTTCCCCGTCAGAGTATGTGGAAATATATACGGCTCTTCTGCGGACTGACCATGTTTGCCCTGGTTTCATGCGTGGCATCGTGGTTTGCATGCGGACTGTTTGCACTGAACGTGTGGGCCACACTCTTTGCAAATGCCGCCGTAAGCTTTGTTATACCGAATCTGTGCTTCCTTGCTTTATATGGGAGATCTCCTGTGTTCAGGGAAAGCCTTCTGCAATTAAAGGGTATGCTCCTGTCCCGGGGCGGGAGAACGCGGGGATCGGATCAATAGAAAAACGGATCTCTCCGGAGAGTTTTTGCCGGACATAGATGAAAGAAAGGGAAACGAAAAATATGATCAGCGTAATTGTACCGGTTTACAAGGTAGAAAAATATCTTAGGCACTGCGTAGACAGCATCCTTGCCCAAACCTATCCTGATTTTGAGCTGCTGCTGATTGATGATGGCTCACCGGACGGCTGTCCAAAGATCTGTGACGAGTATGCCAGCCGTGACCCTCGCGTAAGGGTGATCCACAAGCCTAACGGCGGACTGATCTCTGCCCGGAACGAAGGGATCCTCGCTGCCAGGGGGGACTATATTTGCATTGTGGATGGAGATGACTGGGCCGATGAAAACATGCTGCAATTTATCCACGATACGGTCGCGCAGTCGCCCGAGCCGCTCGACATGGTACTTTTTGCCGCCCACAACGTATATGAGGACCATCTGGAAGAAACGATCAACGAAGTTCCGGAAGGTTTTTACGACAGGGAGAGGCTGCAGAAAGAAGTATTTCCGTATTTACTTACTGATACGCGCAACGGGCTGCAGGTAGGGGTGATCCAGGCCCACACCTGGGATAAGGCATTTAAGCGCGAACTTCTGGCAAAGTATTATACCCGTGAAGAGAGGATCCGCGTTTTTACTGATGTGCCTATGACATATGAATGCCTGCTGCACAGCCGGAATGTATATATCTGCAACAAGCATCTTTATATGTATAATAAAACAAACGAAGGCTCCATCCGGGCCGTGAGCCGGGAGAATCTTCTGACCGAAAGCTTCCGGTATCTGATCCTTTATATGCGGGAGCACATGAAAGGCATGGGACAGTCTATAGACCGTCAGCTCAGTCAATATGCGGCTATGCTGATCATTCGAACGGGAAAAGGGTTTGCCAAAAATGACCCTTCCCTGCGGGACGCCGTGCAGCATATGAAGGAAGGTCTACGTGAAACGGATATGTTGTCATTTGTGACCGTGAAAGATCTGCCGCGAAAAGCAGGGGCCGTCATACTCCTGCTTAAGATGCGTCTTTACCGGCCGGCCATGCTGCTCTGTGCAGCAAAAGTCAGGCAGGATAATAAGCAGGCTAAACAACAGTGACGATCCTCTGCAGTCATTATGACTTTAGTTCAATTTGTTCAAACATTGGAGGCAGGTAAATGTATAAACGAAGAATACGTGGCTGGTCTCAGCATATTGACTTTATGTTTCTGGACAATCTTTGTGTTATGTTCAGCCTTCTGATTGGGTTCTTTATAGTCAGAAAAGAAGGGATACTGAATTCTCTGTTTTTCTGGAGTATACTTCTGGAAGTTGTCCTGATAAATCTCGTCGTGATAATCGTTCTGGATACCTATCACAGCGTGCTGCATCATACGCCATGGGATGAGATGGTACGGCTTCTCAGTCAGACGGGATACGTAGTTCTCGTTCTTGTAGTTTTCCGGCTGCTGGCCCCGGTGAATGAACCCGATCTGCTGATAATTGCGCGTTATGCACTTCCTCTGTATGTTCTGTCATGCTATATAATGAGGCAGACATATAAAAGCTTTCTGAAGAAAAAGCATCACATACGCAACCGGCATTCTCTCCTCATCGCGCTGGAAACTCCTCAGATCCCTACTGTCATTCCGCGAATTCTCCGTACGAATTACGGAACCTACCGGTTTATCGGTATTGCGATCATGGGAAAGGATCCTTCCGAAGAAGAGGCGAGGGAGGCTATCCGTTCGCTCCGGCAGGATTACCCGGAGGTTGACACTATACCAATCGTCGCCACAACCAATACGTTGGAGCAGTATCTGACCAATAACTGGGTGGATGAGGTGTATCTTGATGTGTCGCCAAAAGCAGACCTTCCTGTTGATCTGATCAATAGCCTCATGCTGATGGGTATCACGATCCACACCGCCCTCACGAATCTGGATGATATCGAATCAAGACACAAAAACGTGGAGTGGATCTGCGGTCATCTGACCATTACAACCTCCCTGGGTTATATCACGGGCCGTGACGTTTTTCTTAAACGACTCATGGATATCGCAGGCGGGCTGGTCGGTTCCCTGATCACCTTGATCCTCACTCCTCCGATCGGACTGGCCATCTGGCTGTCTGATCCCGGCCCGATATTCTTCACACAGACCCGGATCGGCGAAAACGGGAAGAAGTTCCAGATGTACAAGTTCCGCAGTATGTATAAGGATGCGGAAGCACGGAAGAAGCAGCTCGCACAGAGCAGTGGGCAGGAAGACCAGCTCATGTTCAAGCTGGAACATGACCCGCGGATCATCGGGCAGAAAGAAATGGGAAACGGAAAATGGAAAAAGGGGATCGGCGGATGGATCCGCGATCTGTCTCTGGATGAATTTCCACAGTTTTTCAATGTTCTTAAGGGAGATATGTCCCTGGTCGGCACCCGGCCGCCGACAGTGGATGAGTGGAACAGGTATGAACCTTTCCACCGCGCCAGAATGTCTACACGGCCCGGGATCACCGGTCTCTGGCAGGTCAGCGGACGCAGCCAGATCCGTGACTTTGACACTGTAGTCCGTCTGGACCGGGAATACATAGAAAACTGGTCTCTCAAACGGGACATTCACATCTTATTCAAGACCATATGGGTTGTGATCGCCCGGAAAGGAGCCATGTAATAAAACAGGAAACCGAAAAGCAAACTCTTACCTCACCTGTAAAAACCGTTGGGAAACCAACGGCTTTTTAAGTTGTTAGATGCCCGTGGCCTTTTTGCTTTTGTGATATCTGGGAAGCGACTGAATATTTTAAATCCGCATTCGTGCGCCTTTGTCCATAAATGCACACGAGGCACGAAGAAATTCGTATTCCACAGCTTATATCCTCCAGGTACGTGACGAATCGGTCTTTTGCACATCTGACAGAGAGGAGGTGCTTTGAAAGTATATTCATGATTGTGAATAGTAATTATATGATGATTCTTAGAGTGTCGGCGCTGTTTCAGTGGTAAACAAGGTTTGTTGTGTTATCAGCAGCAAAAAAAGCCTGATCTGTAGCCGGTAAGCAATATCAATGGCCAGCCCTGTATACCAGAGTTCGTTAATGTGATGCACAAAATCGAAGGGAAGATACGAAAATATTCGTGCTTCATGCGCAGTATCGCGAGATAGGGCACGAACTCATTTGTTGCAAGCTTATACATGGGCCTAAAATGATGCTAAAAGGCAGGTGTGCAGTTCTTGTTTTTTCATTATCCGAATGATACGAATATGTTAGTATTAGTCAAAAGGTAAAAGGAACAATAATAATGATCAGGTTTGAAGAAATTACAAATAAGAATATCTGGAAGGTATGTGCTCTAGAGCCTTTTGAAGAGCAAAGGGATTTTGTTGCAGAAAACATACAGAGTCTTGCTGAAGCATATGCTACCAGAAACGAAGGCAATAACGCATTACCTCTGGCAGTATATAATGATGACGATCTCATCGGGTTTATTATGATCGGAAAGGGAACTGTGGGCAACCCGGACGAGAGTGATTTGATCAAAGAAAACTACAGCCTCTGGAGACTGATGATAGATAAGAAATATCAGAAGCAAGGTTTAGGAAAGCAGACAATGGATGCTGTCATTGCTCTGATCCGCACATTCCCTTTTGGAGAGGCAAAAAAAGTATGGCTGTCCTATGAACCTGAAAACACCAGGGCAAGGGATATATATCTGAAGTATGGCTTTGCAGAGACTTCAGAAATGTGTGGTAATGAGATCATTGCTGTATATGAACTATAACCCAGTGTTTCAAGAGGCTATGACTGATGAAGGGGAAAGCCTATAAAGAAAAACTGGATATGATCTGGATATGATAATGAACGAAAACCGCATCACCCATCTGGGTGATGCGGTCTGTTCGTTGCTCTATAAAAGCATCCGTCCCTGAAATGGTAAGGTAACTTTTTCCTGATATGGGATGTGCGGCTTAATAGAAGCTTATTTCGCCGTTTTCGAGATTGAATGTAACAGGATCTGTGACATAATCATCTCCAAAAATATCAGTGATGCAGAACGAATAAGCGTAATCTCCCTCATAAAGGTAGTCATATCCGACCTTCAGATTCCCTTTTTTGGATTTCAGGGTGTATGTTTCACCCTCATACTCGTCCATATCGTCCCCTTCATCATCGATGCTGAAGTACATAGGTGTGATCGAATCACCGTTCCGCAGCTTCAGTATTCTTTTGTCTGAGGCACCGTATTCATCGATGCCGTCCCAGGTCCCTTCAATTTTGACTGTTCCGTCATCAAAATACTGTCTCATGCGCAGATAAGTTTCTTCACCGTTCAGAAGTACAGGGGACGTATATATAACATAATCGTCTGTCACATCAACGATATACGTGGCAAGATTCTGCCCGTCCGGGAGGGACAGCCAGTAACCGTCGAAGTTGTCGCTCACATAACCTGTGTCCCAGTCTATATTGACATCATAAGTCTCCCCGAGCTCAATAAGTGTCCCGTCGTTCATGTCCTGATATACCAGAGCAAGTACATCTGAAGTGTTGCTGCATCCGTTGTCATCAAGAGTGAAGCAATAATCACCGTGCTTGTTTATGCCCGGCTCTTTTGAGAAGGTGATCAGCTCGCTCTGAGCATCTTCGTCATAATCGTCAAGGAAGTCCCAGAAGCTGCCGCCTTCGTCATCGTCGTAATCGTATTCATATTCACCTGTATCCTCATCAAAAAGAAAGATGTCGAGCCAGTCCCAGATGCCGCCTTCAAACAGCTCATCTTCATCATAGTCTTCCAGATCACCGCTGTTGGCGCTTCCATAGCCCTGACGTCCTACGAAAGACATATAGTACGGGCTGATGCAGATACTCTCAAACATTTTGAGTTCCTTTGAGCCCTCGACCTGCAGAGGATAGTAGATGGAAAGACCGCTCGCCTTCAGGTGGTCTGAACCCGATATGCTGTAGACCACTGCTTCGCTGAGCGTGTCCGACGCGGTGGAAGCGTTTCCTGACCATTTTTTGCATGCCTTTATAATGCCGCCGAGATCGACCATGTTGGTGTATCCTTCGGCCCTGTTGTTGCCGCCGAAATTATCGGCAGCATTTATTTTGCGCACTATTGATGCGAGCACGTCCCGGTCTTCGCTCCTGCTGTAGATCTCCTTCGCGAAGGAATTGAATTCCCTCAGGAGGCCATCCATTCTGGAAAGGTCAGTGACCGACATGGTGGCTATCTGCCCGTCGCCTGAACTCTCACATTGCTTTTTGAAACTGTCACAGACTGTTTTGCCGAGAGCCTTGCCATCGGAGTCCGGATGCTTTGCCAGATAATTGCCTATTGCCGTGTAATCCCAGCCTGATCCCGGCTCGTTCTCCTGTGATGCGATCATGTAATCAGCATAGGATGCAGAGATGTTTGCCACCTCTACAGTACCCATCAGACATGCGTCAAAGCCTATGAATTCGAATTTATCTGTCAGCTTGCCGCTTTCCAGTACGCTGAGCATGGCCGCGTCGATCTCCCGGAGGGTGAGTGAATCATTGTCTTCAAGCTCGTCAAAACAGACTCCGGCTATGCTTCCTCCGCCGTGATCCCAGAAAACGACACCCATTTTTTCCGCAGGATAATTCTCTATGCCCCATTGCAGGAAGCTTGTCAGAGTTGAGGACTTTCCCATAGAGGACTGTGCAGCTTCGCCGACTTCTTTAAGCCTGCCGTTTTCAACAACAAACCGGCCGAGGACATCACTGCTTATCATCTTGTCATGCCATCTGTAGCAGCCGCCGGTCTCAATTACGAATCTAACATTATTACTGGCTGTCGCCGCACACATCTCTTTTATGTCATCAGTTCCCATGCCTCCGCCAAAAAGAATGCGGGACTCAAGATCAGCTCCGCATAGATATACAAAAACCGTCCATGTATCCTTTTCGCCCATGGGAGCCGGGTTGCTGATTTTTGGCCTTTTGATGCTCATCGATCCTGTAGTTTCATCGACCTGTATATTCAGCCCTGATGCTTTCCTTTCCACGTTGCTTTCGCCGCAGCCGCAGCAGACGATCATCAGGATCAACAGCAATGTGATGAGCAGAGAATTCCTTTTCATATCAGCCCTCTCTGAAAAACCAACGGAGAAACGATCTGTCTAAAAATTATATATCATCGGAACACAGAATACTAAAAAATAACGACAAAAAAACGCTGCATAAAAGGTTGATATTTGCTTGCCGGCAAGAATAGTATCTTATTCGAATACGGGAGGCTTTTCGGGCGGACAGAGACAGAGACTTATGATAGCAAGAGCATTTGCTTCAAAGCCGGGGATCATGATACTCGATGAGGCAACATCAGCGCTCGATAATCTTTCACAAAGCAAGGTGCTCAATTCCGTCTACGAGGAGAATTGCACTGTATTGATGGTAGCGCATAGACTCTCGACGGTAAGAGACTGCGACAGGATCATAGTGCTGAAGGAAGGCACGATAGCCGAGGAGGGTACTTTTGACGAACTTATGGACATCAAAGGAGACTTTTACGAGCTGATGCGCCGTCAGTCTGCGTAGATAAAACAGGATCCGAATAAAAACACCCAGCTCTCCTGATGTTCATGAGAGCTGGTTTTTTCTGCATAGCACTTAAGGTCAGCCGCGGCTCATCCATGGTACAATGCTGATCGTTAACATCTGCACGGAGACATAGAGCTCCTGATTTTGATATAATATTTCAATATAGGAGCCGGACATGCCGGGTCCGGCAGTCACCATATCAGAAAACTGCTTTCCGGAGAATAAGTATAACCATTGAAACTTAAGCACCTGCTTTTATCAATACTGATCTGCTCTGCAATGATAACTGTCCCCGGCGCATTCGAAATGAGCGCAGGAGCGGAGTGGAACACAGCCGGCATTGCATATGCTGCTGCAAAATCAGCTGATGATGACAGTCTTCAGTCATCCTTTGAGTATAAAGAATACAACTCTCATACAACATACAGGAGTGTACTCAGGATCAGAATGCCTGATGTTTATAAAAAGCTCAGTCCGGAAATGGATGATGAAGAAACTGTTCCTATACCGGGTGTGCTTAAAACCTGCGCAAGCACTGACGGCAGTATAATGGCTGACACATATATACCGCAGGGTATATGCAGTACCGGTGACTACTGGCTGGTGACTGCATATGATGCCGGCAAGAAATACCCGTCGGTCATTTATGCGATCAATCCGGTGAATAAGAAGCTTGTCTCCACCATACTGCTTCCGAATAAGTATCATGTCGGCGGCATTGCCTTTGACGGAGAGCGCATATGGCTCACAGGAGATACATCTGACAGGTATAAGGGCCGTCCGTTCGTCCAGTACATCAGGTATGATGATTTCCTTGAGCTCACAGCCGGGAGTGTTGCTGAAGTCACAGAAGACGGCATGTCTGAGAACATTTATATTAAAAACAAGCCGTCATTCCTTGAATGCGAGGGCGGAAAACTCTGGGTCGGAACATACATAGGAACAAAGGAAACAAAAGAAGGGTATGTTTACGGTTATCCCATCAATGATGCGGAAGAGGGGGATGTACTGAACACAACGCTGTTCTCGGTGATCACCGCAATTGATTCAAGTGCGCAGGGTATGGATATAGAAGGCAATTATCTTTATGTATCCAGCTCATATAAGGGAGACTCTCCAAGCATAAAATCATCCTTCATAACAAAATATGAGATCAGCCCGATCGCGAACGGCACTCCGAATCTATATGTCGGAGACAGGGAGCTCTCGAGGGTCGAAGTTCCGAAGATGAACGAAGAGATATTTATCGAGGATGATCTGATACACATCAATTTTGAATCCGCTGCGAAAAGATGGAAAAACCCGGTGATAAGAACAGACAGGATTCTTGCGGTAAGCCGGCCGTAACGGTATAAGTTAAGTGAAAAAGAACAGGGATAAGAAAGAAACAAATAAAAAGAAAAGACTTCTGGGCAGGATACTGCTGCTGTTAGTTCTGGCTGCTTTTCTCGCGCTGGCCCCGTATGCTTATGATGCTGTGAGAAATGATCCCAATCTGCTTCTGAAAAAAATATCGACAGTTCTGAATGAAGGCAGTCCTGTCGATGTAAAGTATACTATCAAACCCGGAAAGCGGAAACTCCTGCGGAGAAACAGGCTGCCGCTGTACTCATTTACTCCGGAAGAGAGCGGAGAGTATACTTTCACTGTATCTGACATAGTATCAGAAGAGGATGTCTTCCTTTCACTGCAGGTCACAGACAGCTATCTCAATAATTATCTCAGTACAGATAACGCGGGTGACCACAGCGACAGCTTTTCGGATACTGTGTTTCTGAACAAAGGAAGCATATGTTATGTGATCACAGAAGCAACATCAGGGAGTGACACGGAGGAGTATTCCGGTTCATTCAGCCTAAGCGTAGCAAAAGCCTCTGAAAAGTCGAAGCCGAATGAAGTTACTGAAACTGAGCCCGCGGTCATCAAGCTCACTGAAGACAGTCAGACAGCAGTGCTTTTCGTTCCCGAAGAATCCGGCTATTTCAGATTCGTTTCCAGGGTAGTATCCAGAGATAAAACCGCATCGTCAGTCATTTCATCGGTAAAAACTACTGACAACAAGGAGATAAAAAGAGCTGAAGGCATATGCAGGCTTGAAGGCGGTAAGGAGTACTATGTCTGGGTCAGCGGTCAGGATCTGAGCAAAGCGGCTGTGAGGGCAAAGGTCAGATGCAGCAGGGTAGACTCTTTCGATACTGATCAGCCCGGAGAGTACAGAGTAACCGGAGATACTTTCATAGAATTTACGTCGAGGGAGACAAAAAATCTTGCAGTGCATTCCGTTTCTGACGGTGACGTCAGATGCCGTGTATATGACAGCAAGGGATTCCCGCTGAATTCCGACGATGATTCCGGCGGAGAACTGAGCGGAAATGATAAGGACTTTGCGCTTGTTATCCAGGCTCAGAAAAAGTCAATGTATCTGATATATGTAGATGGCCGGTTTGACGAATGCAGTGTGGTGATAACGGATTATAACGGAGACGGTTCTTCTGTCGGAACAGATGATGTCTCTGCAGAACCGCAGGAGGAAGAGCCGCCCGAAGAATGACATTACGAAATATAACGATCTCAGCTGATATTGCAGAAGAGGGTATTAAAGAGAATGAGACTGACAATCAATCACAGTGAAGTATCACATGAGAGGCTCGGGACCGAGCCTGTCAATAAACTGTTGTTCAAAATGGCGCTGCCATCGGTGATCGCCATGATAATGCAGGCGCTGTACAATTTGAAAGCGGGCACGGATCCGGCTTGATCTGCCGCAGTTTCAGATGCGCTTTTAACGCAGACTGTCCGAACCTCCTGAAACACACTGAGTGCACCTTCCTTTTGCGGTGTAGTATAACATATCTGTATATCTGATAAAACCAGAATCAGTAAAAAATAAAGCGAAACGCGAATTCAAAAGCACATGAATTATGAGACCGGTCAATATTTTCAGAGTATCCAGAATACGCGATGAGAGACTGTTCAATATCATGGAAAAGCACGAGGCCAGTGATCATGACAATCACATCACCCGCATCCATGAGATCGAATCTCTTTGCATACTTGCCGATGCTCTTGCCGAACGTGGAATAACAGTGAAGGATGCGGACGGATTCTATTTCGGATTCGTGATACCGCTCATAGGCAAGGAGTTTGATCTTCTTAAAGTAACAAACAGATACTGCCTGAATATCGAACTGAAATCACAGGATGTGGGTGAGGAGCATATCCTTGCTCAACTCAGGAAAAACCTTCATTACCTCACCCTTCTCGGCAGGGAGCTGATGCTGTTTACAGTGGTCACGGATACACTTGCCTGCTACAGACTTTCGGATGACGGAGAACTTGAAGAAACTGATATAAGCGAGATCGCAAAGGCGGTAAGGAAGTGCAGCGCGGCTTATCACGGACGCATCGAGAAGCTGTTCCGCGCTTCGGAGTATCTGATCTCTCCTGAAGAGGATCCGGAAAGATTCCTTCAGGGACAGTATTTTCTTTCACCTGCTCAGGACTATGTCAAATCGCAGCTGCTCAGGGATATCTCGAATACGTCATACTGCGCGTTTTTCCATATCTTCGGCAGACCTTGTACAGGAAAGACCCTTCTTGTGTATGATCTTGCAAAGCATCTGTCAGGCAACGGCAGAACACTGATCACATGCGGTGAAGAGCCATCCGAAGGACTTCAGTCGATAAGCAGAACAATAGAAAACCTGGACTTCATCGCTGAAACGGATATTGACTCGCCTGATCAGATCAGAGGATATGATTTTGTTTTAGTGGATGAAGCACTGCATATCGATCCGGAAATATTTGATATCATCACCAGGGCTGCTGAGACATATGAGCAGGTATGCATTTTTTCGACGGATCCTTCCGCCGCGCTTACTGATCCCGAGCAGAAAAACGATATTGAAGGGAGAATACAAAGTCTCGGCCTTACCGGTGAATATGAGCTGTCAGAAAGAATGCGTCTGAACATGGAGCTGCAGACATTCATCACGAAGCTCAGACACCTTTACTGTAAAACTGAGAAAACATATGAATTCGAACATGTCTCGGTCAATTATGCCAACAATACTGATGAGGCCCGCGGGATAATAAAGTATTACAGGGACAAAGGGTATGTGTTCATCAATGCTCACAGACAGCCGGATGATCCCTTTGAGGACCTTGAGGAATCATTCGGGTACAGACATATAGCAGGGCGTGAATACAGCAGTGTGGTAATGCTGATGGATGATTCTTTCTATTATGATGAAAACGGATACCTCCAGGGGGTCCCTGAGCCGGATCCGGAGCATCCGTATCCGAATATATTCTATTCCGGGATTACCCGTGTGCGTGAGCACCTTGCTCTGGTGATCCTTGATTCTCCGGAACTGCTTCACATGATACTTTCCTTACTCGATTAGACTTCACCGTCAGAGACTCAGACCGGCATGACGGACAATACGGATGGATCAGCACGGAGTACATCACTCCGACCGGAGAAGTGGAGAAAGGTCCGTGAAGCCAGGGCAGGTGAGACTGGTGACGGCAGCGCCTGATCCCGGCTCAACATCAATATTTGTTAATGACTTTTCATTTCCGGGCTTTTTTAGGGTAATGTTACATAAAGGAAGCCTTTGCGGCTGCATTTATTAAGGACCGGAGAGTCAGGTAAACTATTATGAACGAGCAGAACAATAACAGAGCCGGCAGGAGAAGAAAGGCAAAGAGGAGAAAACTCATTACCATCATAGTGCTGCTTCTGCTTTGCATAGCGTCAGCAGTATACATACTGGTGCATTTCGGGAATGATTCAGGCAATGAAAGTGCCGGAGAGCCGGCAGCGGAGACCCCGGCAGCCGGGGAAACTGCCGACGAAGAAGTCCCTGGGACTGTGGAAGAAGGCATTGCCGCTTCGCATGTATATTCACACAGAGGTTCAGCTGGAGATGATGAACTCACTTTTGCTGCTTATGACAAAGCCGTTGAAGCCGGTTCAAAGTATATTGAGGCAGACATCGTGGTATCCGGAGACGGAACGGTCTATCTTGCCCATGATGATTACGCCATGGACATGACAGGGACCAACGGATACTTCTCCGGAATGACAGACGGACAGATAGCCAAGCTGAAGACAAAAAACGGAAGCAGTGTGCTGAAGCTGAAGGATCTCTTTGAGAAGTACGGAGATTCGGTCAATTATATTGTGGATATCAAATACGTGAGTCAGCGCAATGTCGAAGCATTCACGATAGCTGTCAGAACATCAGGCCTTGAGGATAATGTCATAGCCGCTTCATCCTTCTTTGATGCGCTGAGGCCGCTTGATGAAACCTTCCCGGATATGACCAAGATGTATATCTGTGCGGATCAGGCGACTTTCGACATAGCCACAGGCAATGATTATGTGGATATCATAAGTGTGCCGAAGTCGATCATGACAGCGGACAATCTCAAGGCAGCGCATGAGCACAATAAGAAGTTCAGCGCCTGGACTCTGAATACTGAAGAAGAGATACGCGATGCGATAGAGCTCGGTGTTGATTCGTATTTCACCGATGATACAGAGCTTGCCATCAAAGTGGAAAAGGAGAACCGGACCGAATAGTAAAGACTGACAGCTTTACGGGAGACTGGTGAAAGAAGATGACAGATGATGGATCTGTCATTTTTTTTGCAATTATTCTTGACATGGAAAATATATTGTGTAAAATATAGTTGTGTCAAATATAAATGAAGCGGAGATAAATCATGAATAAAACACATATGAATGAAATGATGAAACTGGATAATCAGATGTGCTTTCCTCTTTATGCAGCTGCAAGAAAGGTGACCGGCCTGTACACTCCGTGGCTTAAGGAGCTGGGGATCACTTATACGCAGTACATCACTTTCCTGGTATTGTGGGAGAAAGACGGGCTTACCGTAGGAGAGATCTGTGAGAGACTGATGCTTGATAACGGAACCGTATCGCCGCTTCTGAAAAAGATGGAGAGCGCAGGATATATCACCAGAACCCGCAGCGATGAGGATGACAGGGTCGTTGTGATCACCCTTACGGAGCAGGGCAGAGAGTTGCAGGATAAAGCAAAGGACATACCTGAAAAGGTAGGAGGATGCATCGACCTCTCTCCGGAGAAAGCGCTGAAACTTTATGAACTTTTATACGAACTTCTGGGTAAGGAAAGGAGAACAAAATGAGCAACGTTTATGATTTTGATGTAAAGGACAGATCCGGCAATGCTGTAAGTCTTGCTGATTACAAGGGCAAGGTGCTGCTGATCGTAAATACGGCGACGGGATGCGGCTTCACTCCGCACTATGATCCTCTTGAGGCCATGTACAAGGAGCTGAAGGGTCAGGGATTTGAGATCCTGGATTTCCCTTGCAACCAGTTTGCTGACCAGGCTCCTGGCTCAGATGAAGAGATCCATGAATTCTGCACCCTCAAGTTTGGAACAGAATTCCCTCAGTTTGCCAAGATCGATGTAAACGGAGAAACAGCAGATCCGCTGTTTGTCTATCTGGGAACAGAGAAGCCGTTCAAGGGATTCGGCAAAGGACTCAAAAATGCAGCCCTCAATAAGTTTGCAGCTGCAAACAACAAAAAGTACGGCGATAAGACGTACATCGGCTGGAACTTCACAAAATTCCTGATCGACAGGGAAGGCAATGTCATCGACAGATTCGAGCCGACCGTTGATATGGGCGATGTAAAGAAAGCCGTCATGGCTGCGCTGTAAACCTCATATAAGCGAACACATCTGTGCCGGAGCATTGAAGCTCCGGCAGTTTTTTTGAAGGATGATGAGGCCGAAGCCTTAAAAAGAATTCAAAATAATAGTTGAAATTTCTTTTTTTTGGAGTATTATGCTCCAAAGAGAAAGGAGAAGAACAGATGGCTTGGTATGAAGAAGCTGTTTTTTATCATATATATCCGCTCGGGCTGCTGGGAGCTCCGGAGCTGAATGATCACAGCCAGCCTGTACACAGACTGACTGCGCTGAAGGACTGGATAGATCACATGAAGGCCAGCGGGTTCAATGCACTGTATTTCGGCCCGTGCTTTTCATCCGGATCGCACGGATACGATACCGAAGACTACCGCAGGCTCGATGAGAGACTCGGTGATAACGAAGATCTGAAGAATATGGTGAGATACTGCCACGAGAACGGCATCCATGTCATTCTTGACGGAGTATTCAATCACACGGGAAGGGGATTTTTCGCTTTCCGCGATCTTAAGGAAAACCGTGAGAACAGCCGTTACAGAAACTGGTATTGCAACGTAAACTTCTGGGGAAATAACGAATACAACGACGGTTTTTCATATGAAAACTGGGGCGGTCACAATCTGCTGCCTAAACTTAATCTTTACGAACCCGAGGTAAGGCAGTATCTGTTTGATACTGTGCGTTTCTGGGTGTCGGAATTTGATATCGACGGCCTGCGTCTGGATGCAGCGGATGTGCTCGAACAGGGTTTCATGCGGGAGCTCAGAAGCATCACTGATGGACTGAAGGACGATTTCTGGCTGATGGGCGAGGTAATACACGGAGAATACGGACGCTGGGTCAATGAAAGGACCCTGCATTCCGTGACAAATTATGCTCTTCACAAGGCGCTTTACAGCGCTCACAACGATCATAACTATTTCGAGATAGCGCACACTGTGCGCCGTCAGAGAGACATGGGACTTGGAGACAGCGTTCACCTGTATGATTTTGTTGACAACCATGATGTGGAGCGCATAATGACAAAACTGCGTGACAAGAGGCATTTTCTGCCTGTCCACGTCCTTCTCTATACACTCCCGGGGATACCGTCAGTCTACTACGGCTCGGAGTTCGGCATAGAGGGAAGAAAGGAAAGAGGCTCGGATGCCTCGCTCAGACCTGCACTTTCACTCGCAGAACTTTCAGCATCTGATAATGCTCCATTGCAGATTATCACTGCACTTGGTAAAATTTACAGTAGAGAGTCCGCTCTGTGGTATGGGGAATACCGCGAGGCAGATCTGACTACGACAAAGTACGCGTTCATGCGCGGAGACATACTTATAACGGTCACCAACAGTGACAGTCAGGAGAGCTTCGATCTGGGTCTGGAAGGATCATACCTCGGAGCGCTTCACGGCGCTGAGATATCCTCTGAGCAGGGCAGGCTGAAGTTTGCCCTCGAAGGCAACAGCGCCGAGATATGGATCCCGGCTTCGGAGAGAAAGCATTATGAACCGCTGAAGCAGATCCGGACGGAGACAAAGGCGGAGGCAGAAAAAGAGACCTTTGAGGAGATGCCTCAGAGAGCTGAGCCCGGCAAGAGGTTTGAGGAGATGAGCATAGAAGAGCTTCAGGCTGAGATACTTGCAAGGCTTTCTGCCAATGGTCCTCTTACTGACCGAATGAAAAGAGAAGTAAGAGAAAACGTTTACAGGGATTCTTTGCTGAACTGGGTAAAGAGCTTCCGGTGATAACAGACAGTAGGAGAATAAAAATGGCAAAAGAAGAAACAATGAATACTGAAGTAATGACAGAAGAGACATCACTTCCGCAGCCAAGAAGAAGCATAGCTTTTATCGGGTCCGAATGCTATCCGTTCGTCAAAACAGGCGGACTTGGCGATGTAATGTACGCACTCCCTAAGGCGCTCGCCGGACTCAACTGTGATGTAAAGGTCATCATACCGCGCTATCACTGCATACCGTGGGAGTATCAGGAGAAGATGGTATACCGCGGTTCATTTGAGATGGATCTGTGCGCAGACGGAAAGTCCTACTATGTGGGGATCATGGAGTACGTCCACGATGGCGTTGTATATGACTTTATCGATAATGATGAGTTCTTTACCAGCGGCAACCCGTACCTCAATCTTGTTGACGACATTCCGAAATACTGCTACTTCTGCAAGGCAGCTCTTGCCGCTCTGAATTACATGGACTGGATCCCGGATGTTATCCACTGCCACGACTGGCAGGCAAGTCTGGTACCGGT
This sequence comes from Mogibacterium sp., assembly GCA_017505405.1. Taxonomy (GTDB): domain Bacteria; phylum Bacillota; class Clostridia; order Peptostreptococcales; family Anaerovoracaceae; genus Crickella. The sequence continues at coordinate 13,189 of JAFVPI010000091.1, read as the reverse complement.
CATGCTGCGCACCCAGTTTGCAGAAACAGCTATCAGGGATGCAAAGACGATCCTGACTATACATAATCTGCGCTTCCAGGGCGTGTACAATATCTCTACTATCCGCTACTGGACAAACCTTCCTGATGATGTTTTCAATATCGATGTTTTCAAGACCGGTTATGAAGACGCCAATATGCTGAAAGCAGGACTTGCTTATGCCGATGCCATCACCACAGTAAGTGAAACTTATGCAGGAGAGATACAGACTCCGTTCTACGGCGATGGACTCGATGCGCATATACGCCATCATTCCGGCAAGCTTCGCGGCATCGTCAACGGAATAGATGTCGGGCAATGGGATCCTAAGGCAGACACAAGGCTCGCCGCGCCATACGACATCACGGAAGTGCTTGAGAAAAAGAAGCAGAACAAGCGCGCTCTGCAGGAAGAGCTTGGGCTGGAGGTAGATGAAAACAAGTTCGTTATCGGCCTGATCTCCCGTCTGACGAATCAGAAAGGTCTTGATCTGGTCAATGAGATCCTGCCTGGGCTTATCGACGGCAATACTCAGGTCGTAGTGCTCGGCACGGGCGATGCCGTCTATGAGGCATCATTCCGCAACTTTGAGAACTGGTACAAAGGCAGTGTGTGCTCCTGCATCATGTACGATGAGAGCAGAGCTCACAGAATCTACGCGGGCTCGGATGCTCTGCTGGTTCCTTCGCTGTTTGAGCCATGCGGACTTACACAGCTGATCGCAATGCGCTATGGTACAGTTCCTATTGTGCGTGAGACAGGCGGACTGAAGGATACAGTCGAGCCATACAACATGTTCTATCAGCAGGGGAACGGCTTCACATTTGACAGATATGAAGCGGGACTTCTCTATGACGCTGTCAACCGCGCCAAGACAGTTTACTTCACTGACCGCTGGCACTGGGATGAGATGGTGCAGAGAAACATGGCTAAGGATGTATCGTGGGAGGCTTCGGCATGGAAGTACAGAGATCTGTATCTTGAGCTGAGACCTTAGAGAACATACAGAATACCGTATCCGGTATTAAGAGACTCTTCGTAAGGGTCTCTTTTTTTTTGCTGATGACGGATAAAAAGACGAATACTATTTACAAGGCAAGACGGTAATTGCTAAAATTATCATAACTATAGGGTTTGCCCGTAACGGAGGAATGAAGTGCAGCTAAAGGTGAAAAAATCAGTAAAATATCTGATCATCTGTCTTCTGGTTTCTTCCGTTTTTGTGTGTTTTCCTGCCTGCGGGGACAGCGGAGCCGCAGCGGGAAACGGTGCAGCTGAAAGCAGCGCTTCGGATGAAGAAAACAAAGAGACTTACGATGTGCCTGATTTCAGAGGAGCAAGCTTTCATGAAGATGAAGCTTACGGAAATGACGAAGTGCTTGTAGATACATCCAGAAGTAACAAGGGATTTTTCGGCTTGCACTGTGTCTCAGATAAAAAAATAAAAGTACAGGTCTTCAAAGACGATGAAGTCTACACTTATGACGTTGTTACAGGAGAGGACCAGATCTATCCGTTCCAGCTTGGCGACGGTGAATACACGATCAAGGTCATGAAGAATATAGCTGATACCAAGTACAGTGAACTGTACGCAACATCGGTATATGTGGAGCTTAAAGACGAATTCGATCCTTTCCTGAGACCGAGTCAGTATGCTGACTACACAGAGAAGTCGGACTGTGTGCTGAAGTCGGATGAGCTGGCTGCCCAGTCTGCTGACGCCAATGAATTCATAACAAATGTTTTCAATTTTGTGTGTAAAAAGGTCAAATACGATAAGAAGAAAGCAGAGACCGTACAGTCGGGGTATATTCCAGATCCTGATGAGACAATGAATTCGGGCAAAGGTATCTGCATCGACTATGCCTCATTGGCGGCAGCGATGCTGAGAAGCCACGGTATTCCGACAAAAATTATTTTCGGATATGTAGGTGACAGCGGAGATCTCTATCACGCGTGGAACATGTATTACACAGAAGAGACCGGATGGGTAGCTGTCGAATTTGAGGTCCATGAAGGTGAGTGGAACCGCCTCGACCTCACTTTTTCCGCCAATGGATCGGACAGCCAGTTCATTGGCGACGGTTCCAATTATATGGACGTATTCCAGTACTGAAAAGCTTATATATGAAAGGAGCTTGGACTAATGAGTTCTGATAAAAAAGCGGATTCAAGGATGCTGAGCTATACCGAACTCACATCATTCTTTGAAAACATGGGGATGATGATCAAATCGGGCATATCGGTAAGTGAAGCGATGTCGCTTATCAGTGAAGAGACCCCGGCATCAGAGCAGGCACTGAAAAATGCCTTTGACACGATGACGGACGATCTTCACATGGGTAAGCCTTTCGGCGATGCCATGAGGGATACAGGGGCTTTCCCCGACTATTCCGTAGACATGATCAGCACTTCAGAATACACCGGAAAACTCGAGGGTACACTATTCCATCTGGCAGAGTATTACAGAACAGAAAACAGCATGAAGACTACTCTGGTCTCAGCGGTGAGATATCCTGTGATACTGCTGTTCATGGTAATAGCAGTGCTTATCGTTATGCTCGCCCTTGTATTCCCGGCCTTCTATGGAGTGTATGAGAATCTCGCCGGAAGCCTTTCGGCTTCTTCATATGGGTATATCAATGTGTCATTCACACTGACAAAAGTGATGCTGGCCATCATGGTCATCCTTCTTCTGGCAATGGGCGCCGGAATAACGATGTGGAAGGGCGGCAAAAAGGACACAGTAAGGAACTTCCTTTCGAAATTCAGCGTTTTCAGGGAACTGTTCAGCAGCATGGACCTCTACAGGTTCACGTCCTGCTTTGATATGTTCCTTTCAAGCGGAGAGCATCAGGACGAGGCTCTTGTGAAGAGCATGCCTGTAGTTGAGACTGAAGCGCTGAGGAACAAGCTCCAGCGCTGCAAAGAGAAGATGGAGAGCGGAATGAGCTTCTCGCAGACCGCTTATGAGGAGAACCTTTACGACCGGACCAACAACAGGATGCTTATGCCTGCCGAACGCAGCGGTATGCTCGATACTATCATGCAGAAGATACTCGCCAATCTGAAGGTCAATATAGAGAAGAGCATCGGCCGCATTGCAAATACGGTCGAACCTCTCCTTACGGGTGTTCTGATGATATTCATCGGAATCATGCTCATAAGCCTTATGGTGCCTCTGATCGGCATCATGAACTCCATCGGTTAGACAGTCCGTAAGAGGTGCCTGGCATGGAAAGAAGCAACCATAGCAGAAGATTGATAGTGACGATAGTCATCACTGCGCTCATACTGATCGCGGCTGTCTTCGTATGGGCGCGAAAGGCTGCGGAAGACAGCTTTGAGGAGCAGGCAGAGGCCATAAAGGATACAGTGTCGAGACGGGCTCTCCAGTGCTATGTTATTGAAGGGGCATACCCGGAAAGCCTGGATTATCTGGTGGAAAACTACGGACTTGCGGTCAACATGGAAGATTACAAGATCGTGTATATTCCTTACGCGGAGAATCTTCCTCCTGAAGTAAAAGTGATATATAAGAAGGACAGGTAACATGCTCGAAAGCAAAAGAGGCATAGGAGACATAATATCGACTGTTACGGTGACTGTGCTGTTTGTGGTCATCCTCAGTCTTGTTGTGTTTGCAGCAAGAGGGTATCAGCACGCTTCCGAAGTGCAGAACATGAACAGCAACACCAGGGCTGTCGGCTCCTATGTGGTCAACTGTGTCAAGGACAGCAATACCAGCGAGGTGGCTGTCGAATCTGTTTCCGGAACCGAATGCCTGGTTATAAGGAGCAGTGACGGATATGAACACAGGATATTCCTGAACGACGGAAAACTCATGGAAGAGTATGTTGAAGCCGGGCTCCCGCTCGATCCGGATACAGCTCTTGAGATAGGTACTACACAGACATTCGATCCGGAGCTCGGAAATGACGGGCTTCTGACAGTCAGGACAGATGAAGGTGTTTCTGTCGTCAATACAAAGAGATAAGAGATGAACAACAAAAGAAGCATTGCGTTTACAGTTGAGCTTCTGGGGCTCTTCATACTGCTGATACTGGTGATCGTGATGATCACTCAGGTGTTTGTGATGAGCAGAACCAGGACCATTGAGGCCAGGCGCCTGAACCAGGCTGTTATGATGGCTCAGAGCACTGCTGAAGCAGCGTCATCCGAGCATGACCTTGTTCTCCTGGCAGACAAGATCAGGGGCATGGATAACGTTCAGTCTGCAGAGGCAAATGCCGCCGGAGACGAGCTCAATATCGTCTTTGACACTGACGGGAAGCCGTCCGGCAGGGACTTCTGTGTGGTACTGCACCGGTCTGAAGAGGGCAGAGACTCCGGGGTCTATGTTACCGACAATATAGAAGTGTATTACTGTGTTCCGGGGCAGCTCAGCGGCATGATATACGATCTTGATACCGGAAGATACTTTACTGCAGAGGAGGTGGGATCATGACACACAAGACCAGACTCGGTCCGATCGCCATCTTCCTGGTGATAGTCGCGATGGTGATCACAACACTTGCGGTGCTCACTGTAGCGACATCGAATGCTGACGTGACCATGGCAAAAAGATTTGCAGATATAACTCAGATAAGGTATGGACTTGAAGCTCAGGGTGAAGAGTTCCTGAGCTATGCAGAGTCAGCAGGCGGAGGTTCCGGCCCGGCAGACTATATGGATGGCGTAACAGAAACGGATAACGGATACGAATATACAGCTGAAGACGGAGGCTACAGACTGGAGGTCGCCGTGACCAGGCCTGACGGAAACGGCAGATGTGAAGTGACAAAATGGAAGCTGACTAAGATCTGGAACGCATCAGATCCTATGAACAGCATATGGCCGGGAAACTGACAGGCAGCAGAAGAAAGAAGGAAGAAAAATGAATCTCAATGAAATACTGACAGCAGCGATACAGAAAGGGGCATCTGACATTTTCATCATTGCAGGCATTCCTGTGACTTATAAGATCAAGGGAACGCAGGACAGGCATGGTGACAACATCATGAAGCCTGATGCCATCAATGCGGTGATCGATGAGATCTATGAGACAGGGCGGCGCGCCAAAACAAATCTGGATATGAACAATGATGACGACTTCTCGTTCTCGATCAGGGACCTCGGAAGATTCAGGGTCAATGTGTTCAGACAGAGAGGATCGCTTGCGGCTGTCATAAGGGTCATAAAATTCGGAGTGCCTGATCCTGCTCTCCTGGGTATTCCCGAGAACGTTCTCTCGCTTGCTGACAACAATACAGGGCTGGTGCTTGTTACCGGAGCTGCAGGTTCTGGAAAATCAACAACTCTGGCGTGCATGATAGACAGGATCAACAGGACCCGCGAGGCTCATATAATCACGATGGAGGACCCTCTCGAGTATCTGCATTCGCATAAAAAGAGCATCGTCAGCCAGCGCGAGATCTTTATAGATACACCGGGATACCTTGAGTCACTCAGATCTGCTCTCAGAGAGAGCCCTGATGTGATCCTCCTCGGCGAAATGAGGGACTTTGACACTATTTCATCTGCGATAACCGCAGCTGAAACGGGAGTGCTGCTGTTCAGCACCCTGCATACATCAAGCGCGGCAAACACCATAAACAGGATAGTGGATGTTTTCCCGGCAAATCAGCAGGTCCAGGTAAGGGGACAGCTTGCGCAGCTGATAAAGGGCGTTGTATGCCAGCAGCTCGTTACCTCTGCTGACGGACATCTGATACCGGTATTCGAGGTAATGAAATCGACTCCGGCGATCAGCAACATGATAAGAGAAGGCAAGCTCCACCAGCTCGAGTCTGCGATGCAGGCTGCGGCAGCTGACGGGATGGTCACCATGGATTCAAGCCTTCTTGATCTGTACAGGCAGGGAAAGATCACCAAAAATACACTTCTTTCTTCATGCAACAACTATGAGTTCATGGTGAAGAAAGTAGGAGCATAGGAGGTGCTGTACCATGAGCGGCAATGAAAAACACATGATCAATGTAAGGACGTTCGGAGGCTTTTCAATCAGATATAAAGGTTCCGAACTCTCCTTCGGAAATCAGAGCGAGTCCCAGATGGTGCAGCTTCTGCAGCTGCTGCTCCATTACCGCAAACAGGGCCTGTCGAGAGACCTGGCCAAAGCTGCATTATTCGGAGACCGTGATGTCGATGACGTATCACATTCGATAAGGAACATCATCTACAACCTGCGCAAGAAACTCAAGGCGCTTGGTCTTCCTGAAAGCCAGTACGTTGTCAAAAGGGGCGGCGTTTATTTCTGGTGCGATGATATACAGGTAATAGAAGACGCAGCGGAGTTTGAGGAAGCTTTCAACAGGGCCATAGAGTGCGGAAACGATGAACAGAAGGCCAATCTGCTTACGGATGCCTGCTATATGTACTCCGGCAGGTTCCTTGCCGGAAACGAGTCGAGTGTATGGAGCGCCCAGGAAGCGGAAAGATACAGGGAGATCTTTTCAGAATGCGTCACAGAGCTCACTGATATTCTCAGAGAAACACATAAGTATAAGCAGCTCCTTGATGTGAGCACATATGCCAGCAAGGTGGATCCTTTCTCAGAGTGGGAGATCCTGACTCTGGAAGCGCTCGGAAGACTGGGAAAATTCGACAAGACCGAAAGCTTTTACAGGAAGACTGTCGATATGTATGTCAATGAGTACGGCGGGCGTGCAAACAGTTATGTGAGAGAGTTCATAAACAGGATAGGTCTTAAGCTCGTTGTAGGGCATGAATCTCTCGAAGAGATACAGAATAAGATAGGCAATCCTGATGATTATGACCGTAAAGGATACTACTGCTCGCTTCCTGTGTTCCAGGAGATATACAGGATGACCGAGCGTATGATGGAGAGATCAGGAGAAAAGATATTCCTGATGCTCTGCACGATACTTGACGGCAAGGGCAATCCGATGCGTGAGGGACGCCGTCTCGAAGAGCTTTCCGAAAGACTGAGAACCACGATTATAGAAAGCGTGAGACACACAGACACCGTTACCAGATACGGAAAAGGCCAGTATCTGGTGCTGCTGATAAACACTACTGAAGAGGATTGCTCCGTAGTATCACAACGTATCAGCTCGCGTTTCATCCGCGAAGGACAGAGAACCAGCCTGAGTTATTCTGTCAGCAACATTATTGTATCAAACCGTTGACCACAGGCAGATCAACATGCATATCAATATAAAAGGAGAATCATGATGCTTACGATAGACAATCTTAAATCCCTTGGCGCCAACACTGATGAAGGCCTTACGAGATGCCTCGGCAAGGAAGATTTTTACCTCAGGATGGTCAGCATGGCTCTTGCTGATAACGGATTCGAAAAACTAAGGGAGGCTGTCATCAGCGGAGACCTTAATGAAGGTTTTGAAAGAGCGCACGCTCTTAAAGGCGTATTGTCAAATGTAGCGCTTACTACGCTCGCTGAGCCTATCATTGAGATCACGGAAGAACTCAGGGCGCATAAAGAGACCGACTACTCTGTGCTGCTTGACAGGATCGACGAAGAGCTTCAGAAATACAGAGCTCTTCTCTGATGCGGAAAAGGAAGCTCGGGCAGGACTGAGCAGCGGGGTATTGAGTCATGACGTATTCAATTATCGGAATACTGGCAGCTATCACCCTTGTGATCACAAACAGGGATGTGCTGTGGAAAGCTGAAGGGGTAGCTCTTACATCTACACAGAAGAGCTACCGCAGCTTTTTGTACGGCGTTATGGCTTACTATATCACGGATATGCTGTGGGGCATTCTGGAGTCGCATGATCTGACAGCTGTTCTTTATTTTGACACGGTAGTGCACTTTATAGCCATGGCTGCTGCGGTCATGCTGTGGACGCGCTATGTGATCTCTTATCTTGAAGAGAAAAACCGCTTCGGAACTATTCTGTATTATGCCGGAGGACTGTTCCTCATATTCGAGATCCTTGTCGTAACAGTTAACCTGTTTCGACCGGTCATGTTCTGGTTCGATGAGACAGGAGCATATCAGGCCGGCGTGCTCCGGTATGTGACGCTGGCAATCCAGATAATCCTGTTCCTCATGACTTCAGCATACACAATGTATGTTACAAACAGGACTGAGGGAAAGGTGAAGCGCAGACATTTTACTATAGGGCTGTTCGGGATCGCGATGACCCTGCTCATATGCGTCCAGGTGTTCTACCCGCTGCTGCCTTTCTATGCCATGGGTTACATGCTCGGAACATGCGTGCTGCACAGCTTCGTACTTGAAGATGAGAAAGAAGAGTACCGCAGAGAGCTGGAGCAGTCCATAGAACGTGAGCGCCTTCAGAAGGAAGAGCTTTCAGAGAGCAGGCAGGCTCTTTCTGAAGCCCTTTCTGCTGCAGAGAATGCAAACAAGGCAAAGACAGCATTTCTGTCAAACATGAGCCATGAGATAAGAACGCCTATGAATGCCATCATCGGGCTCAATAACATAGCCATGAATGAGCCCGGGGTAAACAGCAATGTAATGGAATATCTTGAAAAGATAGGTTCCTCCGCGAAGCACCTTCTGGGCATCATAAACGATATCCTCGATATGAGCCGCATCGAATCCGGGCGTATGACTATCATAAAAGAGGAGTTTTCCTTTTCGCACAGCCTTGAGCAGGTCAATACCATTATCAGCGGTCAGTGCAATGAAAAGAACCTGACATATGACTGTACGATCAAAGGCAATATCGATGACTATTACATAGGCGATGCCATGAAACTCAAGCAGGTGCTGATCAACATACTGGGCAATGCGGTCAAGTTCACACCTGAAGGCGGAAAAGTCAGCTTTACGATAGAGGAAGGCAAAAAAAATGACAATAAAGCAGTCCTGAAGTTCACCATAAGCGATAATGGCATCGGCATGAGCAGGGAGTATCTGCCGCACCTGTTTGATGCTTTCAGTCAGGAGGACTCTTCTTCTACAAACACATACGGCAGCACCGGCCTCGGAATGCCTATTACAAAAAGCATAGTGGAACTGATGAATGGAACCATAGAGGTCGAAAGCGAAAAAGGAAAGGGAACAACATTTACTGTGACAGTTACTCTCGGCAGGTCTGACAGAGTAGGTGTGGAGACGGCAGACGGAGACATCGATCTGCAGGAGCTGAGCGTGCTTGCCATAGATGATGACAGAGTCGCGCTTGAGCACGCTGAGATAGTACTGGGGCAGATCGGGATCAGCTGCGATACTGCGGAGTCAGGATGGGAAGGAATCGATAAAGTCCGGATCAGACACGGACGCAGAGAGGATTATGATCTTATCCTGATAGACTGGCGCATGCCTGAGCTGGACGGTATCGAAACGACCAGAAGAATACGGGCAATAGTAGGCAGCGAGACGCCGATCATTATACTTACATCGTTCAACTGGGATGATATATCAGAGGATGCCCGTGCGGCAGGCGTTGATACGTTTGTGACTAAGCCGCTGTTTGCAGGAAACGTAATTGAAGAGTTCCGCGAAGCGTTCCGCAGAAAGAATGCGGAGCTTGACAGCAGGACAGTAGACATCTCAGGCAAACGCGTGCTGCTGGCTGAGGATGTTGCAATAAATGCGGAGATCATAATGATGGTGCTCTCCATGAAGGAAATAGATGCAGATCTTGCCGAAAACGGCAGGATAGCCGTAGACAGATTCACAGAGCATGATGAGTGGTACTATGATGCAATACTCATGGACATGCGCATGCCTGAAATGGACGGGCTGGAGGCAACCAGGATCATCCGGTCAATGGACAGAGAAGACGCAAAAGAGATACCTATTATAGCGCTTACGGCCAATGCTTTTGATGAGGACGTAGAACGCAGCATGCAGGCCGGGCTCAATGCCCACCTTAGCAAGCCTGTAGAGCCGGAAGTGCTGTTTGAGACACTTGAGACATTAATTAAACATCACAATAAAGGAGAGACAAGATGCTGAAAAGCCATGAAGTATTTCACTCCGTAAATGGCAGGAGACAGATACTGATAGCTGATGATGAGATGATCAACCGCGAGATACTCGGGGAGATGCTCAGGGATGACTATGAAGTTCTGCTTGCCGAGGATGGGATCGTTACATTGGAAATGATAAAGCAGTACAGGGAGACGCTCTCACTTGTACTGCTCGACATTCTGATGCCGGGAATGTCAGGCCTTGAAGTTCTGAAGGCGATGAAGGAAGACCAACTCCTGTCGCATATCCCTGTCATCGTTATGACTGCAGAGAAAGACACAGAGGTAGAGTGCCTCAGGCTCGGCGCTGCAGACTTTATTCCTAAACCGTATCCTGCTGTTGATGTAGTCCATGCAAGAGTACTGCGCATCATAGAACTGTCTGAAGACAGAGAGATAATCCAGTCGACAGAAAGAGATCCGCTGACCGGACTTTATAACAAAGAATTCTTCTACCGCTATGCTGAGCAGTATGATCACTATCACAAAGACACAGAAATGGATGCCGTAATTATCGACATCAATCATTTCCGCATGGTCAATGAGCGTTACGGCAGAAATTACGGAAATGAGGTGCTGCGCCAGATTGGAGCGCAGCTGCTCGAAACAGTCAGTTCCGGAGGAGGCCTGGCGTGCAGGCAGGAGGCAGACACATTCCTTATGTACTGTCCTCACAATGAAATCCATGGGGACTTTCTTGATGATGCATCAAAGCGGCTTGCTGAGCAGGGCCTGTCAGACAACAGGATAAGGCTCCGCATGGGAATCTATGAATGCGCAGACAAGTCCATAGACATAGAAAGAAGATTTGACAGGGCCAAAATGGCCGCGGATTTCGCAAAGGGGTCATTCAACAAAACGATAGGCCTGTATGATGACAGCCTTCATGAGAAGCAGCTGTATGCCGAACAGCTGATAGAAGCTTTCCCTGTTGCCATCCGTGAAAAACAGTTCCAGGTATACTACCAGCCTAAATTCGATGTAAGACCGAATACGCCGGTGCTTACGAGCGCGGAGGCTCTGGTCAGGTGGATCCACCCTGAGCTCGGCATGATCAGCCCGGGCAGTTTCATACCTCTGTTTGAGGAAAACGGCCTGATACAGCAGCTCGATCATTATGTCTGGGAAGAGGCTGCAAGGCAGATCAGTGAATGGAAGAGCAGGCTTGGTTATTCTGTCCCGGTATCGGTCAATGTATCGCGTATAGACATGAACGATCCGAATATTGCGGACAGACTTATTCAGCTTACTGAAAAATACGGGCTCAGCGGAAGGGATATCCTGCTTGAAGTCACGGAATCAGCATATACCCAGGATTCGGATCAGATCATAGAGACTGCGCAGCGCCTGAGATCTCTGGGCTTTCAGATAGAGATGGATGACTTCGGCACTGGCTATTCGTCACTTAACATGCTCTCTTCGCTTCCGATCGACGCGCTTAAACTCGACATGCAGTTCATACGCAACGCATTCAAGGAAGGCGGGAATACCCATATGCTTGAGGTAATTATCGGCATTTCGGATTATCTTTCAGTGCCGGTCATAGCGGAAGGTGTAGAGACAGAAGAACAGCTTCGTGCCCTCAAAAGCCTTGGGTGTGATATAGTTCAGGGTTACTTCTTCTCAAAACCGGTTCCTGCAGCAGAGTTTGAACCGTTTATTCTCCAGAAGAAAGAAGCGGATGCAGCATACAAAACAGCCAGGCACAAGGACGAAGACCTCGACAGTGAAGAGAACCGCAGGATGAAGCTTGATCTGATGCGCAGAAACGAAGCATCATCAGAGGACCAGGAACTGGAAAGTGCCGAATTTGCGGAAGATGGCATTTCACATGGAGCGATACAGCTCAAAACAGCCACGGTGTTCTTCACGATAATGGCGCTGATAGCTGCTGCCGCTCTGCTGTTTGCTGATATCTCTGTTGCAAGGGGATATCAGAACATGGAGGCTGCGAGCGACAGATACATAGCTGCCCAGCTTGCCGCATCGGACATGGAGTCAGGTTCTGATTACCTGACAGACCGTGTGCGCTGCTTTGTGGTTACAGGGGAGATGGAGTATCTGGAAGACTTCATTGAGGAAGTGGAAGTGACCAGGCGAAGGGACAAGGCCGTGGAGAGTCTCGGTGAACTGCTTGGCGACGATGAAAGCGGAGCCCTTGACAGTCTGAACACAGCACTTCAGTTCTCAAATGAACTTGTGAAGAGTGAAAATAAAGCAATGAGGCTCATACTTGAAGCAGGAAAGTATGACATGAATACGGTGCCTGATGACATTGCAAATGTCAAGCTTACGCCGGAGGAGAGGAGCCTTTCTCCGGAGGAGATGAAGAAAAGGGCGGAGACTCTCGTATTCGATAATAATTACATGCACTATAAGGACAGGATAAGAGAGAATGTAGGCCTCTGCACAAAGCTGCTCATACGCTCATCGAGCCAGGAGCTTGAAAAGGCCTCTGCAAAGCTCTCGCTTCTTGTAAGGATACAGACCTGGATGACGGTGCTGTTCCTTCTGATAGTTCTTGCCATCGTTCTGCTGATCACAAGGCTGATACGCAGACCGCTCACCAACATGGTGAGAATGATGCAGAATCAGGAGATGATACCTCCGACCGGGGTGGAGGAATTAAGATTCGTAACCAGGACTTACAATCAGATACTTGAGGAAAACCGGACAGCACGTGAAAAACTCAGTCATGAGGCATCCCATGATGCTCTTACAGGACTGTTCAACCGCGGCGCTTACGACCTGATGATGGAAAGCGTCGACACGCAGCATATGGCGCTTATACTGATCGATGTGGACTACTTCAAAACGGTCAATGATACTTACGGACATGCAGTCGGCGACCGCGTCCTTAAAAGGGTCGCAGATCTTCTCAGGACAAGCTTCAGATCTGTCGACGTACTGTGCCGTATAGGCGGCGATGAGTTCGCTGTTATCATGACCCGAGCCAACAGTTCTATGAGCCAGCTCGTATTGAACAAAATGAACCGTGTCAATGATATCCTGCAGCATCCTAAGGATGATCTGCCTCCGGTTTCCCTTAGCGTCGGGATCGCGTTCTCTGACCGCGAGGATCCGCAGGGAGACATATTCAGCGATGCCGACAGCACACTGTATGATGTCAAGAAGGCAGGCCGCAAGGGATGCGCTGTATTCGGCTACGGAAAAACTCTGACGGATGAATAGGAACAGCATGCAGAAAAGAGAT
>JAFVPI010000090.1 GCA_017505405.1 Mogibacterium sp. | reverse complement strand
CGCTTCGCATGCCGAATTATTCGGGAGCGTTTGTAGGTTCCGTAAGAGCGGCCTACGAGGAGCTGCTGACCGACATAGCGGATAAATGCTGTACGGATGTCGCGTTTGTTTCAGATCAGAGCAACCGGGTCGCAGCTCTTATACTGGATAAGTATGCTGTGGAGCCTGACTTCCCTTGGGACGAGGGAGAGCATGAGCCGTCAGGAGTGTTCAGGCACGGCAGCAACAACAAATGGTTCGGACTCATAATGAATATCGATAGGCGCCATCTGGACAGTAGTGCAGGTGATGAAAGAGTCGATGTGATCAATCTGAAGGCAGATGAGAACAAGACGGCTTTTCTGCATAAGATCAGAGGAATATATCCTGCATATCACATGAACCATAGGAAGTGGATATCCGTCACGCTTGACGATACGCTTGATGACAGGGATGTAATGGATCTTGTGGATGAGAGCTTCAGGCTGACTGACAGTCCTGCCGGGGTGCTCAATGAAAGGCTTATCAGGGAAGCGCTTCAGATCGCAGACAGCATTCCGCCGGGAAAGGTGATGTCTTACGGACAGATCGCCGCTCTTATGGGGCGCCCTAAGAATGCCCGTCTGGTAGGCAAAATAATGAGCATGCAGGACAGGTTCGGAAACCATCCGTGCCACAGGGTGGTCAACAGCGCCGGACGCACGGTGCCAGGCTGGACTGAGCAGCGTGAACTTCTCGAAGCTGAGGGTGTTGAGTTCAGGGCAAACGGAAATGTCGATATGAGCAGGTTCCGCATGGAATAGATATTAAAAAAGTTGATCTGCAACCGGCGGTTGACAGATTGAAAAGCCTGGTTGGTAGAGTGCAACCGTCTGAAACTGTAGATTATAGGTGCAAAACAGTTACGGACACACTTACCGGTCAAGGAGGTAAAGAGATGATTCTTGCAGATAAGATTATTGAAAACAGAAAGAAAAACGGATGGTCACAGGAGGAGCTGGCTGATAAGCTCGGAGTATCCAGGCAGTCGGTATCCAAATGGGAAGGCGCTCAGGCAGTGCCTGATATGAAGAAGATAATACAGATGTCAGAAGTGTTCGGCGTCAGCACCGACTACCTTCTCAGAGACGACATAGAAGAGCCAAGGCTTCCTGAGACAGCTCCGGTCGACAACGGACTTGAGGAGACAGTAAGAGAGGTTTCAATGGAAGAGGCCAACGCATTCCTCGAGCACAATGAAAAGGCTGCAAGCCGGATCTCAACGGGCGTTATGATGTGCATCCTGTCGCCGGTGATCCTTATATTGCTGGCAGGACTTGCAGAAGCGGGAAAGATCTCAATGAATGAAACTGTTGCCGAAATGGGAGGCACCATGATAGTTCTGGTGATGATAGCAGCGGCGGTAGCGATGTTCCTTATGACAGGCATGAGAGGAAAACAGTATGATTACCTTGAAAACATCGATATAGATACTGCCTATGGAGTCAGCGGAATGGCAAAGGAGCGCCGCGCGCAGTATGCAGAAAAGCACAGCCGCCTGCTGATCGTAGGCATCATGCTCTGCATCGTTGCTGCAATACCTATGCTTATTCTTTCGATGAGCGGTTACTCCAACAACACAGATGTACTTCCTATCATAGGTGTTGACGCCATGCTTGTAACCATAGCCGTCGGAGTAAAGATGATAGTGCTCACATGCATCAGAAACGACGGATATGATAAGCTTCTGGAGGAAGGCGATTACACAAGGCTCAATAAGAAAGCGGGCAGATTCGATGGAATCTATTGGGGAATCGTTCTGGCTGTATATCTAGGATGGAGCTTTGTCACAAACCGCTGGGAAACAACATGGATCGTGTGGCCGATCGCAGGAGTGCTTTTCGTAGTATACCGCGAGATCGCAAAGGCCATTGTAAGAGCTGTCAATAAAAAATAACTCATAAATATCCGGACAGGCCTGCAGTCATGTGCAGGTCTGTTTTTTTATATAAGGACAGAAATGTAGTGTTGCAAGGCGAATGGTTTTGATTGTAAGATTATTGTGAACAAATTTGTGGCGTAACAGGAAAGGAGACTGACATGAAAGTCGTAGAAACTAAAAACGCACCGGGTGCCATTGGCCCATATTCACAGGCATTCGTTACAAACGGATTCGTTATTACTTCCGGACAGATCCCTGTAAATCCTGAAACAGGAGAGATCCCGGCAGGTATTGAGGCACAGGCTGCACAGAGCTGCAAAAACGTCGGAGCGATCCTTGAAGCTGCCGGCTCGGGCTATGACAAGGTCGTAAAGACGACTTGCTTCCTGGCTGACATGGCAGACTTCGCTGCATTCAATGCAGTATATGCTGAGTACTTCACATCAAAGCCGGCAAGAAGCTGTGTTGCCGCAAAAGATCTTCCGAAGGGCGTTCTTTGTGAGATAGAGGCCATCGCCGAAGCGTAAAAAACGCAGATAAACACATGACCAGGGAGGGTCATTATGAAAAAGATAGGTGTACTTACAAGCGGCGGAGATGCGCCGGGAATGAACGCCGCCATAAGAGCGGTCGTGAGATATGGTATCTACTATAACATGGAAGTCTACGGCATCAAGAGAGGCTATGAAGGTCTGATCGAAGGCGATGTTGAGAGACTGTACAGAAGATCGGTCGGAGACATCCTGCAGCGCGGCGGCACTATTCTCAAGACAGCCAGGAGCAAAGAGTTCATGACTGAGGAAGGGCAGGAGAAAGCTGCTAAGACTCTTCG
This sequence comes from Mogibacterium sp., assembly GCA_017505405.1. GTDB lineage: Bacteria > Bacillota > Clostridia > Peptostreptococcales > Anaerovoracaceae > Crickella. Next base: position 37,698 of record JAFVPI010000090.1, on the reverse strand, counting down.
CGATCTCAAGATCGAGGACCTCATAGTCATAGGCGGTAATGGATCGCTTACAGGAGCAAAAATGCTGTCCGACAGATTCGGCATTGACGTTATTGGCATCCCGGGCACTATTGACAATGACCTGTCATATACAGACAATACGATAGGCTTCGATACCGCCATCAATATCGTACTTGACGCGATCACGCGCATAAGAGATACGAGTTCTTCACATCAGAGAACGAGTGTCATAGAGGTAATGGGACGTCATTGCGGAGATATAGCTCTGTACTCCGGCATAGCAGGCGGTGCAGAGTGCGTGCTGCTCCCTGAGATCGATGATGACATTGAGGATGTATACAAGAAAGTTACAGCGGGCATAGAATCCGGCAAACTTCATAACATCATCATCAAGGCCGAGGGATACAATATAGATAATGAAAAACTGTTCAGCAGTCTGAAAGAAAGAACAGGCAGAAATGTAAACTATATCAAGCTGTCATATCTTCAGCGCGGAGGTTCGCCTACATTCCGCGACAGGATGCTTGCTACCCAGTGCGGAATGACGGCAATTGATCTTATCAGACACGATATCAGAAACAGGGCTATCGGAGAAAGGGACGGTCACATAGTGCACTATGACCTCACGGAAGCGCTCGAGATGACTAAGGGAATAGACTATGACCTGTACAAAGGAGTAGACGTACTGAGCATGTAGCAGTACTGACGGATCTGTAATGATCGAAATCAAGAAATTAAGTGAAATAAAACAAGGACAGTCGGCATACATTGAAAAGGTAGGAGGTGAGGGCGCTCTGCGTCAGCACCTCCTTGACATGGGAGTCATTCCGGGAGCGCATGTAAAGCTCATCAAGTTCGCTCCTATGGGGGATCCCATGGAACTGCGCATACATGGTTACGAGCTTACGCTGCGCTTATCCGATGCTGAGAAGATAGAGATACTGATTACGGATGATGAGGCCGGCATCTATAAAGATGTGATCGATGACGGGGATGATGAGGCCGAGCATCCGGGACTCGGAGAAGAGGGCAGATATCATGAAAAGGAAGGCGAAGACCCGCTTCCTGACGGTACCACTCTGACCTTTGCTCTGGTCGGAAATCAGAACAGCGGAAAGACGACGCTCTTCAATCAGCTCACCGGTTCGAATCAGCATGTAGGCAATTTTCCGGGAGTAACTGTAGACCGCAAGGATGGCGTTATCAAAGGGCATCCGGATACCCTCATTACGGATCTTCCGGGCATTTATTCCATGTCGCCATACTCGGGCGAAGAGCTCGTGTCGAGGGATTTTGTGCTCAGGGAGAAGCCTAAAGCGATAATCAACATAGTAGATGTAACCAGTATTGACCGCAGCATGTACCTTACGGAGCAGCTGCTCGAGATGGGACTGCCTATGGTGGTAGCCCTCAACATGATGGACGAGATGACCGGAAACGGCGGATCTGTCGATATCAACAGGATGGAGCAGATGCTGGGCGTTCCGGTGGTACCTATATCAGCCGCTCAGAACCAGGGAGTAGACGAGCTTGTCAGTCATGCGATACACGTGGCGAAATACCAGGAAGGTCCGATGCGTCAGGACTTCTGCGACAGTTCAGACAACGGCGGAGCTGTGCACAGGTGTCTGCATGCAGTTTGTCACCTTATAGAGGATCATGCAGAAAGGGAGGGTATACCGCTCCGTTTCGCTGCCGCAAAACTGGTCGAAGGAGACCAGCTCATACTTGACAGTCTCAAACTCGATAAGAATGAGAAAGAAACTCTGGAACACCTGATCCTTCAGATGGAAAGAGAGAGGGGCATAGACAGAAGCGCTGCCATGGCAGATATGCGTTACTCCTTCATATACAAAGTCTGTGACCGCTGCATCAAAAGGCCGAAAGAAAGCAAGGAGCATATAAGGAGCAGCAGGTATGATAATGTGCTTACGGGCAAGTACACAGCCATCCCGGTATTCATAGCCGTAATGGCGGCAGTGTTCTTCCTGACATTTGCTGTTATCGGGCCGTTCCTGCAGGATCTGCTTGAAACAGGCATTGACGCGCTGGGAACATCAGCCGAAAGTGCCATGACCGCAGGTCATGTGAATCAGGCCATAAGCAGTCTGGTCATGGACGGCATATTTGAGGGTGTCGGAAGCGTACTGAGCTTTCTGCCTATAATAGTGACGATGTTCTTCTTCCTGTCACTGCTGGAGGACAGCGGCTACATCGCGAGAGTAGCTTTCGTAATGGACAAGCCACTGCGCAAAATAGGTTTGTCCGGACGAAGCATAGTGCCTATGCTGATCGGATTCGGCTGCACGGTGCCGGCCGTAATGGCAACGCGGACTCTGCCGAGCTCAAGAGACAGGCGAATGACCATATTGCTCACGCCTTTCATGTCATGTACGGCCAAACTGCCTATATACGGATTCTTTGTAGCGGCATTCTTCCCGGGCAGCGGATGGTGGATCGTAACGGCGCTTTATCTGCTTGGTGTAGTGACCGGCATATTATCGGCCATCGTCATGAAGAAGACGGTCTTCAAGGGAGAAGCCGTGCCTCTGGTAATGGAACTTCCTAATTACAGACTTCCGTCTGCGAAAAACGTCGGGCATCTCATCTGGGACAAATCCAAGGACTTCCTGCAGAGGGCGTTCTCTGTGATACTGATCGCTACGATAGTTGTCTGGTTCCTGCAGAGCTTCGACTTCAGGTTCAATATGGTGGATGACGCTCAGAATTCCATGCTGGCTGCCATAGCCGGCATTCTAGCGCCGGTATTCAAGCCTGTGGGCCTGGGAGACTGGCGCATAGTTACGGCTCTCATAAGCGGATTTATGGCCAAGGAGAGCGTCGTTGCAACTATGAATGTCCTCTTTGCCGGCGGGGTAGCGGCTGCTCTTTCATCGCTTGCAGCAGCGTCAATGCTGGTATTCAGTCTGCTGTACACGCCGTGTGTGGCTGCCGTAGCAGCGATCAGAAGGGAGCTCGGAAGCGGCTGGGCTCTGTATGTAGTGCTTTGCCAGTGTGCCATCGCATGGGTGGCTGCGCTGATAGTGCGGCTCATAGGCCTTGCGATCGGACTCGGGTAATAAAAGAGAATATAAAAAACGAAATGAAAAAGGGCGAGCCTGCGATATGCAGGTCCGCCCATGTTTTTATTTTGAATATTTTCAATTAGTTGCAGATATCCTTGATCCTGTCCGCGGCAAAGTTAACGAATTCTCTGACGGCAGGTGCTGCTGTCTCGAGTGATGGCAGGCATATGCCGAGCTCGATCGAAGTAGGCGGATCGAGCGGCAGGATGGCTGTGTCAGTCTGCCAGTAGCGTGTGATGCCTTCGTTCATGATCCCTATGCCAAGCCCCTTGCTGACCATGTTGATAGCTGTAAAGTTTTCAAGCGTGGTAAGCCGTATATTTGGAACGATACCATGCTTTTTTAATACTTCCCTCACATCGGCATCATCACCCTCGCTTGGCATGATGATGTCTTCCTTGCGGCACTTTTCGATAGGGTATGAATCACCTCCTGCATCAGGGTGATCCTTAGGAAGCACGGCTACCATGCGGTCAGTTGCGAACGATATCCACTCGAATGAAGGATTTGACAGCCTCGTGGAAAACGAGAGATCTGCCTTTCCGGTCGAGACCATCTTTTCGATCCTGTTCTTTGTAGCCTCTTCTATCTGTATGTTGATGGAAGGGTGCAGGTCGGTGAACTCTTTTATTATAGTCGGGAGTGCATGAGCTGCTACACTCGCGTATGTGGCGATCATTACATTGCCCTTGTACATGCCCGAAAGCTGTGTAGCAGCCTCATAAATAGCGGATTCCTTCTCAATGTATTCCCGGACAAGCGGATAAATATATTCACCCTGTATCGTGAGCACGACTCCGTTGCTCTTACGCACCAGCAGCGAAAAGCCGAATTCCTTTTCCATCGCTGCCACCAGCTGGCTGATCCCGGATGGAGTGTATCCCATTATCTTTCCGGCTGCAGTGAAGCTGCCTTCATCAGCAGCTGTTACAAATGCTTTACATTTTAAAACATCCATTTGCAATTCCTTTGTATCAAAGATTTATCTTCTCTATAACCTGATTCAATGTGATACTTTCAATCCATAGAGAAAGCAAATCATAGCTTCTGAGAAAAATACCGACGGGGGAAGTCCCCGCCGGTATTAAGATGTTCAGACTTGAACCTTCATTTGCTTCACCAGGTGAACTGATTAAGCAGCCTCGCCCTTCTTGATAGCGTCGTGGAGGAACAGGAACGATGTGATGTAGCAGACGCATACAACAACGATCGTCAGTGTTCTCAGGCTCATGCTCTTTACTACGAAGTAAGCAAGGAATACGCCGATGGTTCCGCAGATGCCCTGTGTCCAGCATGCAACCGGGTCATAACGACCTTCCTGGATGAACTTAGGACCATTGCCGAATGCCATCAGGAATGCGCAGGATCCCATCATAGCCGGGAATGCGCAGCCTGTGTCGAGTCCGAGGATTACGCAGAGAGCCATGCAAGGTGCATAGAGACCTACGCCGATGCTCATGAGAGCTCCAAGGATGAAGTTAGCTACGATAGCGATGATCAGCTTAACACCACGGAGTCCCATTTCTGTTCCGACTTCGCCGAACGGGCCAACGCCGAGAACCTTGCAGAGCATTACTGTAGCGAGGATGAACATACCGATGAACATAGCGTATCTAACTTTCTTACGGTTGAACTTGGATACGATACCAGCCATTGTGTAAGCACCAACTACGGAAGCGACGATCATTCCGACGAGTGTCAGGATGTCCATGTCTACGAATCCGAAGAACAGGAATGCCTCGATACATACCGGCATTGTGTCTCCTACGTTCAGTGTACCAGGGATCAGTACGTCGTCTACAGACTTTGTCAGCTTGAATGCTGTTGTCGACGGAGCGTAGGATCCGATTCCCAGTGTGTCGAAGAAGTTAGCTACGAGACCGATGATCATTGTGGCGATCAGGTTCTTCTTCTCCATTCCTCTTGCCCATGTTTCCGAGAATGTCAGACCTGTATCAGGGTCCTTAGCGTCGCTTGCCTTGAGCATGTTCTGCTTTCTGATCATGAGTACGATGCAGAGTACGAAACCGAGCAGCGAAAGAGCTTTTAATACGATCATAAAAAAACCTCCATAAAAACTAGTGATATTAATAATTGAGATATGTGCTTGCGAAATCATCCACAAGGCCTTTCTGTGATGACTTTGTGAATGATTACACAACTTCTTAATTCAGATTATAGCAATCATTAAAACAAAGTCAATAAAATGTGAAGACATTATGAAGAAAAATGTATAGATTGTAAGCTATGGTAAAAACGGTTTTGCAAATAGTTTTTATATATAGTAAACTGTGTCTCGAATTGAAAAAACCATGCAGAAAAACGGCCCGGCGGCCGGCTGTAGATACAGTAAAACTAAAAGGAGCTTAATACATGAAACTGGATCCTAATAATGATGTATACCCGGGCGATCTCAGTATTCTGAACATTAAAAAACAGGACTGGGCAAAAGGAGAAGAACACAGCAAGATTTATACTGTTCTTTCGTTCGTTATCCTTATCGCAGGACTTATCGCCATGATATTTGTAAACAGCAGATACGGCGGCACAACTATGAAGAGCCAGCTTCCTCTGCACCTCACCATCTGGACCACGGCTCTGCTTGCTTTTCTTGCGGCAAGAAAGGGAAAGCAGCTCTCACAGGCCCCTTTCTACGGCTTCCATGATGCCAGATTCGAAACGGACGATGATACGCTTTATTACAGATTCCAGGTGGGTATGACTCTAAGGACATATATCATCAAGGATAAGGATGTAAAAAAGATCATCAGGGATGATGACTGGGGCGTTATCTTAATTGAAGGAGATGCTGTCATCAACATTGAAAGAAGAAAAGGGGAGACCGAAGAAAAGGTGAATGAGTTCTACGCTCTTGTACCTTTTGATAAATATGACCTTGACGACCTGCTTCAGCCTTACGGCAAAAAGGTAAAGAAGGCCAACGGCACACTCCGCCAGAAGTATTTAGATGAACACTAATAATGGAGAGGACTTATCATGGCAAGAAATACAAACAGAACTGCTATGAAGCGCCGCGAAGAGGCAGGTGAGGTCGTAAGGCCTGACACCATAGTAGTCGCAAGCGGCAAATACGGAAGCTGTGTGCAGTATGCCAAGTGGCTTATTTCCGGGACCGGAGCTGATGCCATAGAATACTCCCGACAGACACTGGGCTATGTATCGCTTTACAAGAATGTCGTCTATGTGGGCGCCATCAGGGATGCCGAGATATCCAACGTGAACATCATGTGGCAGAACTACAGCAACTTCGGCCTCGAGGGGCGCAAGATCATAGTCTGCGGAGTCGGCCTGGGAGATCCTGAAGACGAAGAGTACCGCGAAAAGGTCATGAAGAGGAGCAGCAGTCTGCCTGAACACTGCTCATTCTACATACTCCCTGGAAGGATCGATAAGAACAGCCTGAAGAGGCTCGACAAACCGCAGTTTGACAAATTCCTGCTGGATGCAGAAAGGATCTACGGACCGGAACAGGGAGCGCTCATCCGTGAGAGAGCGGAGAATGACTACAACGGAGTCGACTACAATGCTCTGCAGCCGGTGATCGACGAGATACTCGCCACACGCCAGTAAAATATGCAAAATAAAAAACATATCCGCCGGAGCGGATATGTTTTTTTATGTAATTTGATTATGCGTCGAGGCCGTTCCTGATGCGGTTCTCTGCAAATTCAGTAGCGATCACGCCTTCAGGCTTGCCTGTCGCCTTGGACTCTTCGAGCATTCTGTAAACTGTGTTGTAGATGTTGTGTACCTGCTTGAGCACGTTTTCCTTGTCATAAGTTGTGAATGCCTCCTGGCCTGCGTTGATGACTCCGCCTCCGTTGATGATGAAGTCAGGAGCGTACAGTATGCCGCGTGCCTTGAGGGCTTCGCCTGCAGCATCGTCGTAGATGACGTTGTTTGCAGCACCGGCGATGGCTCTGCACTTGAACTGCGGGATGGTCTTGCTGTTTACGACAGCACCGAGTGCGCAAGGTGCGAAGATGTCGCATTCAACACCGTAGATCTCGTCTTTCGGCACCTCAGTCGCTCCGAGCGGCTCAACAGCATACTTCATTGCTTCGCGGTTAGAATTGTTGCATACGATCAGCTTTGCGCCTGCTTCGTGCAGAAGCTCTGCCAGACCCATACCTACCTTGCCGAGTCCCTGTACTGCGATCTTCATTCCGTCAAGGCTGTCAGATCCGTTCATGAACTGCGCTACAGCGCGGATCCCGTCAAATACGCCGATGGATGTGAAAGGAGAAGGGTCACCGGATACATCTGCACGGCCTACTACGTAATCTGTGGTACGCAGCATGTAGTCAGCATCCTTTGTATCGGTGTTTACATCCTCAGCGGTATAGTACTTGCCCATAAAGGTGTTTACTGCTTCGCCGAATGCTTCGAACATGGCCTCCGTCTTCTGGGACGGATGTGCAAGGATAACTCCCTTGGCTCCTCCGAGAGGCATTCCTGCAGCAGCGTTCTTGTGGCTCATGCCGCGTGAAAGTCTGAGTACATCGAAGAGTGCAGCTTCTTCACTCTCATAAGGCCAGAGTCTGCATCCGCCTACAGCCGGACCGAGGTTTGTATTGTGAAGAGCGATGATAGCCTTAAGACCCGCTTTTTCGTTGTTGAAATATGCAACTTGTTCATGCCCGTAAGCACGTATCATCTCAATGTTAGTCATATGGATTTCCTTTCTTGTTCTTTCAGAAGTTTTTTATTTGACATATTAAAAAGTAAACCACTTTATTGTTTGTGTCAACAAAAAACCACTCGTAAATTGTAAATTATCTCAAAAAATACAGAAAGGAATTGTTACATTTCCTTAATCGTGATAAAGTAATTGTTACGCATACAAGAAGAAACAATACAAGGAGGAAAATGACCGTGACAGGTGCAGAAGCGATGGTGAAATGCCTTGAGGCAGAGGGTATAAGCCTGGTGTTCGGCTATCCGGGAGTGGCAATAGCGCCATTCTATGAGGGCTTGTATAACTCGGGAATCGAACATGTACTGGTGCGTCAGGAGCAGAATGCCGGACATGCCGCGAGCGGTTATGCCAGAATGTCGCGTAAGCCTGCCGTGTGCGTGGTTACATCCGGCCCGGGAGCTACCAACCTTATTACCGCTCTTGCGACAGCTTATGCTGACAGCATTCCTCTTATTGCAATATCCGGCCAGGTATCGAGCAAGCTGCTGGGAAGGGATGTGTTCCAGGAAGCCGACATGCGCGGCGCCACAAGATCATTCGTAAAGCACAGCTACCTCGTCAAGGATCCCGACGATATTCCGCGTGTATTCAAGGAAGCATTCTATATCGCATCAACAGGCCGCAAAGGTCCGGTGCTGATCGACATACCTATGGATGTGCAGCAGGCTGAGCTGAAAAAGCAGTTCTCATATCCTTCCGGGGTGATCATACGCGGATACAAGCCTGAGATAAAGATCAATCCTATACAGCTGAAAAGAGTAGTCAGCCTGCTGGACCAGGCGGAGAAACCTCTTATCTGCGCGGGCGGAGGTGTCATACTCGGAAACGGCGAGCAGGTAATACGCGAATTCTGCGAAAAGTTCAACATCCCTCTTGTACACACGATGATGGGAATGGGAGTGCTTCCTAAGAAACATCCTCTCAATTTCGGGATGCTGGGCAATAACGGAAAACCATACGCCAATAAAGCTGTGGGCCGGGCAGACCTGCTGGTAGTCGTAGGAGCGCGAATCGCTGACAGGGCCATTCCGAAACCTGAGAAGCTTACAAGACGTGCAATCATACATATTGATATAGATACGGCGGAGATCGGTAAAAACGTAGGGCCAACCATTCCGCTCGTAGGAGATCTCAGCGAAATATTCGCATTGATGCTCGACGGAGATATAAGCCGTAAGGACAGCAGCTGGATAGAAGAGCTGGAAGAGATCAAAAGAAACACTGTCGATACCCGAGTCTTCAGCGACAGGCTGGTCGATCCGAATCTGCTGGTGCAGAAGCTGTCGGAAAAAATGGATGATGATGCAGTGTATGTGGCTGATGTCGGACAGAACCAGCTCTGGAGCGCTGATAACTATATAATGAAGGAAGGCCGTTTCATGACGACCGGCGGAATGGGCACCATGGGGTATTCGATACCTGCAGCGATCGGAGCCAAACTTGTGTGTCCTGAGAGGCAGACTGTTGCAGTCATAGGTGACGGAGCCTTCCAGATGGCGATGAACGAGCTCGCCACCATGCGAAACAATAATGTAGACCTGAGGATACTTCTGGTAAGGAACAGATTCCTCGGACTGGTAAGGGAATACCAGTACCGCAACTACGATTCGCATTATGAGGGTGTCAGGCTCAGCGACTGGCCTGATTACGGAAAGATCGCCGAAGCCTACGGGCTGCAGTACTGTGAGTGCGCATCGAATGACGAACTCGATGATAAGCTCGACTGGTTCCTTGAGGGAGCAGGGGCGCGCATCCTGGTGTGCGATGTTGACAGTGAAAACAATGTTAAGTGACAGGAGGCAGATTCAATGAAAGGGATCTTTTCAGTACTTGTAGAAAACAGGGACGGAGTCCTGTCTGCCGTATCGGGCCTTTTCGCACGACGCGGCTTCAACATAGATACTCTGGCTGTAGGTGAAACCGAAAACCATGAGATCTCGAGCATGACAATAACATCTACGGGTGATCAGAGGACCATCGACCAGATCGAGAAGCAGCTCAATAAGAATGTCGATGTCATCAAGGTGAGAAGGCTGAGCGATGCAAAGAGCATATGTCTCGAGATGATGCTCATCAAAGTTGCGTACAACCTGTCGAACCGCACACCGCTCATAGAGTTCTGTCAGCTGATGGGAGCCAAGGTAATGAAAATCGCTCCGAAATATCTTCTGCTCGAGTATCATGCCGAGCCGGAGAACGTGGAGGACTTCATCAAGGCGATGAAAGGCTATGGTATCATCGAGATCCAGAGGACCGGCACCATAGCAATGGAGAAGTAAAGAACGGGGCTGAGCCCTAATATATAAATAGAAAGGATATATCAGGAAATTGAAACTTACTGGCGCAGAAATACTAATGGAATGCCTGCTTGAGCAGGAAGTCGATACTGTATTCGGCTACCCGGGAGGAACCATACTCTATGTATACGATGCTCTGGTCAAGTACCGCGGCAGAATAAACCATTATCTGACGGCACACGAGCAGGGAGCTTCGCACGCGGCTGACGGCTATGCACGCAGCACGGGAAAAGTTGGGGTGGCGTTCTCTACTTCGGGGCCGGGTGCAACCAACCTTACTACCGGAGTCGCTACCGCGTACATGGATTCATCCCCGGTAGTATTTATTTCGTGCAATGTGGCTGAAAGCCTTATAGGAAAGGATTCATTCCAGGAAGTTGACAGCACGGGCGTCATGCTTCCTATAACCAAGTGCACTTTCCAGATCAGTGATGTAAATAAGCTGGCTGACACGGTGAGAAGAGCTTTTGCGATCGCCAGAAGCGGAAGACCGGGACCGGTATTCATCGATATACTCAAGAATGTAACGGCTGAGACAGCCGAGTATGAATTCGTTCCGAGAAAAGAGCACAAGAAATCGGGAATGCTCGATGCTCTTTATGATCGCAATATGGCAGATCTTCACAAGCCGTCCGTTGATGTGGAGGATATAGACAAGCTCATCGGTATGATCGCTGAATCTGAAAAGCCTATGCTTATCTGCGGCGGAGGCGTAGTCAGAGGAAGGGCTCACAAGGAATTCAATGAGTTCGTGAATCTGATGGATGCTCCTACTGCCATAACAGTCATGGGAGGCGGCGGCATGGAGGGCCGCAATCCTCTTGCGACGGGTATGATAGGAATGCATGGCTCGCAGGCATCCAACATTGGTGTAAACGAGTGTGATCTGCTTATAGCAGTCGGCTGCAGGTTCTCCGACAGAGTGGCTCTCGACCCGGATTCATTTGCAAGCCAGGCGAAGATAGTCCATATAGATATAGACAGATCCGAGATCAACAAGAACGTCCAGACCGACCACCACATAGTCGGTGATGCAAAAGAAGTGCTCAGGATGCTCAACGAGAGGCTTACCCAGCAGGATCACTCTGAATGGAAGAAATATGTTTTTTCATTCCCTACAGAGACCTTATACGACGAAGGCGGCGATACCCTGAATCCTAAACAGGTATGCGATACCATTGCAAGGATGATGCCTATGGATACCATTGTCGCCACAGATGTAGGCCAGCATCAGATGTGGGCGATCCAGCATTTCCACTTTGATTATCCGGGCCAGCTGATCACTTCCGGCGGTTTCGGAACTATGGGCTTCGGGCTTGGAGCTGCCATAGGTGCAAAGGTGGGCAACCCGGACAAGATGGTGATACACATTGCAGGCGACGGAAGCTTCCGCATGAACTGCAACGAGCTCACTACAGTACAGCATTACGGACTTCCGGTGATCACGTTCGTGTTCGACAATCAGACACTGGGCATGGTGAGACAGTGGCAGAACCTTATATATAAGAAGAATTTCTCTGAGACCGACATGGACAGAGGCCCGGATTTCGTTAAGCTGGCTGAAGCCTACGGTCTCCGCGGGCGCAGGGTCAACAACCAGAAAGACCTCGCTGAGGCGATAGAGGAAGCCATGGCATGCGGAGAAGGGTACATCATTGACTGCATGCTTGACATTGACGAGATGGTAAGGCCGATGGTGGGCGGCGGAAGCCACATAACAGACTTCATGAAACTATAGGGAGGTGCAGAGCATGGAAAAAATGGACAATGCAGTAAGACAGACTCTCGCTCTCCTTGTAGATAACGAACCGGGAGTGCTGTCACAGATAGCAAGACTGTTCTCGCGCAAGGGCTACAATATAGAGGCATTTGCGGCCGGACCGACTGAGAACCTCGGCCTGTCGCGTCTGACCATCGATGTGATCGCCGATGAACCGCATATAGAGCTTCTCTGCAATCAGCTTCGCAAGCTGTATCCTGTACGCTCGGTCAAGAGACTCAATACAGTGAACTCGATTTACAGGGAGCTGATGCTGATAAAGGTGGTCACTGAAGGCGCAGACAGAAGAAACGATGTAATGCAGATCGCCAACATATTCAGGGCGCAGATAATCGATGTGTCCCTGGAGACACTTACACTGGTAGTCACCGGCGATTCTGAAAAACTGGAAGCGATAGTAAATATACTGAAGGAATTCAAGATATTGGAAATAGCGCGCACAGGCGTAGTAGCCATTGAGCGCGGCAAAGCAACGATCAACGACGAATCTAAAGAAAGAGGGGAATTCAACTATGGTAAAAATGTATTATGAGAAGGACTGCAATCTTGATGCTCTTAACGGCAAGGTGATCGCTATCATCGGATACGGTTCACAGGGCCACGCTCACGCGCTCAACCTCAGGGACTCGGGATGCAATGTAATCGTAGGTCTCCGCAAGGGCGGCAAGTCATGGCCGGTAGCAGAGAAGGACGGATTTGAAGTATATACAGTTGCAGAAGCAGCAAAGAAGGCTGACATCATCATGATCCTCATCAATGATGAAGTACAGGCAGCTGTATACAAGAGCGAGATCGCACCTAATCTTGAACCGGGCAATGCCATCGCTTTTGCTCACGGATTCAATATCCGCTATAAGCAGATCGTTGCACCTGAAGGCGTAGATGTATTCATGGCAGCTCCTAAGGGACCGGGACACACAGTCCGCGGAACATATGTAAACGGCAAAGGCGTTCCTTGCCTCGTTGCAGTAGAACAGAATGCTACAGGAAAAGCATATGACATCGCTCTTGCATATATCGCAGGCATCGGCGGCGCACGTGCAGGAATCCTTGAGACCACTATGGACGAGGAGACTGAGACAGACCTCTTCGGCGAGCAGACAGTACTCTGCGGCGGAGTCGTAGACCTGATGCAGTGCGGATTCGAAGTTCTTGTAGAAGCAGGATACAAGCCTGAGAACGCTTACTTCGAGTGCATCCACGAGATGAAGCTGATCATCGACCTCATCAACAAGGGCGGCATCGCAGCAATGAACTACTCGATCTCCGATACTGCTGAGTTCGGTGAGTACGTATCCGGACCGCGCGTGCTTCCTCACGATGAGGTAAAGGCAAACATGCGCAAGGTTCTCGCAGACATCCAGGACGGAACATTTGCCGGCAAGTGGATCGCAGAGAACAAGAACGGCCGTACATTCTTCAACTCAAAACGCGCACAGCTTGCAAAGCATGAGATGGAAGTCGTAGGCAAGAAGCTCAGAGATGAGATGCTGTGGAAGAATGACACTGACCTCGATTCAGCATCCAAATAACGGCACCCATTGGTAGCATAAGCACAAATGGCCGCAGCTGTACCGGAGATATCCCTCCCGGAGTTTATCGCTCATAAGCATGCGATACGGTTATTTGAGCTTAAGGGCCGTAAGACAACAATATGCGTAAATAAGTGGCTGCGTTCGCCATCGCTCATTCCGCTCGGGATACTCTCCGGCGCGCGGCCATAGTAATGACAAGGATGAATTATGAAATCTGACAATGTAAAAGTTGGAGTTGACCGCGCGCCTAACAAGAGCCTTATGTATGCTCTTGGTCTGACGGAAGAAGAGATCAGCCGTCCGCTGATAGGCGTAGTCAGCTCATATAATGAAATAGTGCCGGGTCACATGCACCTCGACAAGATAGCCGAGGCGGTCAAGGCGGGAGTGCGCGCTGCAGGCGGTACACCTGTCCTTTTCCCTGCGATAGCAGTATGTGACGGCATCGCCATGGGACACATAGGCATGAAGTATTCTCTCGTGACGAGAGACCTCATAGCGGACTCGACTGAGGCAATGGCGATAGCTCATCAGTTTGACGGTCTTGTCATGGTACCTAACTGCGACAAGAATGTACCTGGACTGCTCATGGCAGCGGCACGCATCAATGTACCGACCATATTCTGCGCCGGCGGGCCAATGCTGGCCGGCCGTCTGCCTGACGGCAGACGCACCTGCCTCTCACACATGTTCGAGGCAGTCGGCGCATATCACGCGGGCAAGCTGGATGAAGACGGAGTGCAGTCATATGTAGAGCACGCATGTCCTTCATGCGGATCCTGCTCCGGAATGTACACGGCGAACTCCATGAACTGCCTTACAGAGGCGATCGGAATGGCTCTTCGCGGCAACGGCACTGTTCCTGCACCGTATTCGGCAAGGATACGTCTGGCGAAGGAAACCGGCATGCAGATCATGAAGCTGGTCGAGAAAGACATCAGACCTCGCGACATCATGACTGAAGCAGCTTTCCACAACGCCGAGACAGTAGACATGGCACTTGGCTGCTCCACAAACACGATGCTCCACCTGCCTGCCATCGCACACGAGGCGGGAGTCGATATCAGCTTCGACATGGCTAACGAGATCAGCAGCAAAACGCCTAACCTCTGCCACCTGGCACCTGCGGGCGACACTTTCATGGAAGATCTCGAGGCAGCCGGCGGAGTATACGCGGTAATGAAAGAGCTCACAAAGGGAGACCTGCTGGATACATCGGTCATGACAGTCAGCGGAAAGACCATGGGCGAGAACATAGCCTGCGCGGATAATCTGAACACGGAGATCATAAGACCGTTTGACGATCCGTTCATGAAGACCGGTGGCATAGCGGTCCTCAAGGGCAACATAGCGCCTGACGGCTGCGTAGTGAAACAGTCGGCTGTTCTGCCTGAGATGATGCAGCACGAAGGCCCTGCAAGAGTCTTCGATTCCGAAGAAGATGCGATACGCGTCATCTATGACGGCGGTATCAGGCCGGGCGATGTAGTCGTTATCCGCTACGAAGGTCCTAAGGGTGGCCCGGGAATGAGAGAGATGCTCAATCCTACATCGGCAATAGCCGGCATGGGACTGGACGCATCTGTTGCACTGATAACGGACGGAAGGTTCTCCGGCGCGACCCGCGGAGCTTCGATAGGTCACGTCAGTCCTGAGGCAGCATCGGGAGGCAACATCGGCCTGGTACATGAGGGAGACCTCATCTCCATAGATATCACGAACAAGACGATAGAGCTTAAGGTCTCAGACGAGGAGCTCGAGGAGCGCCGCAAGGCATGGGTATGCCCTGAGCCTAAGGTAAAGACGGGATATCTTGCGCGCTACGCGAAGCTCGTGAGCTCTGCGGACAAGGGAGCTATCCTGGAATAGAAAGTTATAGAAGAGACTGGAGTAATAATGGAACAGGTAAAAATATTTGATACTACTCTGCGTGACGGCGAGCAGTCGCCGGGCTGCAGCATGAACCTCAGAGAAAAGATAGAAGTCGCCAGATGCCTCGAGAAGATGCATGTTGACATTATCGAAGCAGGCTTTGCGATCGCTTCGCCGGGAGACTTCGAGTCGGTAAAGACCATTTCTGAAACCATCAGGGGATGCACTATCGCTTCGCTGGCGCGTTCGACTCCGAAGGATATCGACACGGCATGGGAAGCTGTAAAGGGCGCTGCGGATCCGCGCATCCACGTCTTCATAGCAACATCTCCGCTCCACATGGAGTACAAACTGAAAATGAGTCCTGAGAAGGTGCTGGAGCGCGCAGGCGAAATGGTCGCATACGCAAAGAAATACTGCTCCAACATAGAATTCTCGGCTGAGGATGCCACAAGAAGTGAACCTGAATTCCTCAGAAGAGTAGTCGAGAGGGCGATAGCGAGTGGCGCTACCACCATCAACCTTCCTGACACTGTAGGCTACACTACGCCGGGAGAGATGCGCGAGCTGATAGAGGACATCAAAAACAACGTTAAGGGAGCAGAGAATGTTATATTCTCAGTCCATTGTCATAACGATCTGGGCATGGCCACTGCAAACGCTCTGGCCGGCGTGCTCGGAGGCGCAAGGCAGGTGGAATGCACAGTCAACGGTCTGGGCGAGAGGGCCGGCAACACATCTCTCGAAGAGATAGTAATGGCGATCCGTACCAGACAGGATGTGACAGGACTCACTACCGGCATAGATACCACTCAGATCCACCGCGCGAGCCAGACGGTATACAACATAATCGGACAGACTGCTCCGCTCAACAAGCCTATCGTCGGTAAAAACGCATTCGCGCATGAGTCGGGCATCCACCAGCACGGCGTGCTTGCCAACAAGAAGACTTACGAGATAATGACTCCTGAGTCGGTCGGTATCCATGTAAACAACCTGGTGCTCGGAAAGCATTCCGGACGCCACGCTGTAGGCCAGAGGCTTGAGGAACTCGGATTCAAGCTCAGCAAGGAGGAGCTCGACAGATGCTTTGACGAGTTCAAGATCGTATGTGACAAGAAAAAGAACATCACAGATGCCGATCTTGAGGCCATTGTGACTCACAACACAAACATTGTCTATGAGGACGAGGCTGAAGGTTACAAACTCGACTGGTTCCAGATGTCCACAAGCAATTTCACCACTGCCACATGCACTGTCAGTCTTGAAAAGGATGGCGAAAAGAAGCAGGATGTAGCTCTCGGAGACGGACCAATCGATGCTGCATACAATGCGATCGATGCGATAATACAGCCGTCGGCACACAGCTTCGACATTTTCAATATCCACTCGATATCCGAGGGCAAGGATACCCTGGGAGACGTAACGGTCAAGGTGAATGCATACGACAGAACATTCACGGGCAGAGGCCTGTCAACGGACATCATGGAAGCGAGCATAAACGCTTACCTGAAAGCTCTTAACCGCATGGCTGCTTATGAACGCAAACACAGCAACGAAGCAGCGCCGATAAAAGCAACGGAAGCATAAGAAGGGAGACCGGAGATCATGGGCATGACAATGACACAGAAGATACTTGCGGCTCACGCAGGACTTCCCGAAGTCCACGCAGGTGATCTGATAGAGGCAAAACTTGACGTAGTACTCGGCAATGACGTTACAACGCCTGTTGCCATAGGCGTGTTCGAAAAGGCCGGATTCACAGAAGTCTTCGATAACGAAAAGATAGTTATCGCGCTCGATCACTACACACCGTGCAAAGACATAAAGTCGGCGGAACTTTGCATGACAGCCCGCGGCTTTGCAAAAAAACACAATATAACGCATTTATATGATGTCGGCACTGTGGGAATAGAGCATGCTCTGCTTCCTGAGCAGGGCCTTGCCGGCCCGGGAGACTGCATTATAGGCGCGGATTCCCATACATGCACTTACGGAGCTCTCGGAGCTTTCTCGACAGGCGTCGGTTCAACTGATATGGCTGCGGGAATGGCATCGGGACTCAACTGGTTCAAAGTGCCTGCCGCAATAAAGGTGGAACTCAGCGGAAAGCCGGGTCCATGCGTATCCGGAAAGGATGTGATCCTTCACCTGATAGGTGAGATCGGCGTTGACGGAGCGCTTTACAGATCGCTCGAATTCACAGGTGAAGGAGTGGCAGAGCTGTCGATGGATGACAGATTCACCATCTCCAATATGGCGATCGAAGCCGGCGGCAAAAACGGCATTTTCCCTGTAGATGACAAGACTCTCGAATATATCAAAGGAAGATTCAAAAGAGAGCCGGCGGTCTATGAAGCCGATCCTGACGCAGAATATGAAAGAATCGTAAAGATCGATCTTTCTGAGCTCGAACCGACGGTATCGATGCCTCATCTGCCTTCAAATACAAAGACAGTAGGAGAAGCAGCCGGCCTTCACATTGACCAGGTCGTAATAGGCTCATGCACGAACGGCCGCATGTCGGATATGCGCGTTGCGGCATCGATCCTCAAAGGTAAAAAGGTCGCTGACGGAGTACGCTGCATAGTCATACCGGCAACACAGCAGATCTATCTGACCTGCATGGAGGAAGGCCTCCTGAAGACATTCGTTGAAGCAGGCTGCGCCGTTTCGGCTCCGACGTGCGGGCCTTGCCTTGGCGGACACATGGGCGTCATGGCCGCAGGCGAAAGGGCGGTAGCAACAACGAACCGCAACTTTGTAGGCCGCATGGGTCATACCCAAAGTGAAGTTATTCTTGCCAGCCCTGCGGTTGCAGCAGCGTCGGCGATCGCCGGATGCATTGCGGATCCGCGTGAGTTATAAGGAGGGGACATCATGAGAGGAAAAGTATGGAAATACGGAGATCACATCGATACTGATGTCATCATCCCTGCAAGATATCTTAATGATCCTGATCCTGCTGCACTGGCGAGCCACTGCATGGTCGATATAGACGAAGGCTTTGCAGGAAACGTACAGGCAGGAGACATCATGGTAGGCGGCTGGAATTTCGGCTGCGGATCGTCAAGAGAGCATGCTCCTATCGCCATACAGGCGAGCGGCGTTTTATGCGTCATTGCTGCGAGCTTTGCGAGGATCTTCTACCGCAATTCGATCAACATAGGATTCCCTATACTGGAATGCCCTGAAGCAAGCGCAGCGATCAATGCAGGCGATATCGTAAATGTAGATACGAAGACCGGGCTCATCACTGATGAGACTACAGGCGAGACCTTCCAGGCAAAGCCGTTCCCGGAATTCATCGAGAACATAATCGAAAAAGGCGGATTGCTGTCATACTTAAAAGACAAATAAGGCAATCAGAACTTCAAAACGGTGGGAAAAATGAAATATAAAATTGCACTGGTACCGGGAGACGGTATTGGCCCGGAGGTTTGCGGCGCAGCGGCTGACGTACTGAAAGCTGTCTCTGAAAAAAATGGATGCGAATTTGAATTCAACACATATCTTGCAGGCGGATGCGCTCTGGATGAATACGGAGTACCGCTTCCGCAGGAGACGATAGACGGCTGCCTTGCTTCTGACAGCGTAATGCTCGGAGCTGTAGGCGGACCAAAATGGGACAGTGTTCCTAATAACATGCGTCCTGAGAAAGCCCTTCTGGGACTCAGAAAGGTGCTTGGCCTGTATACGAACCTCAGGCCGGCTTCCATACAGCCTGCTCTTGCAGAGGCCTGCGTACTGAGACCTGATATAGCGGCAAGAGGCTTTGACCTCATGATAGTGCGCGAGCTTACGGGCGGCATTTATTTCGGCGAACGCGGCAGAAATGAGGCCGGTGACGTGGCTTATGATACTGAATCATACAGTGTCATGGAGATAGAAAGAGTCGCAAGGAGAGCCTTTGAGACTGCAAGAAAGCGCAGAGGACATGTGACGAGCGTTGACAAGGCTAACGTGCTCGAATCATCAAGGCTCTGGCGCGAGACGGTCCAACGGCTCGGAGAAACGGAATATCCGGATGTGAGGCTTGATGATATGTACGTAGACAACGCTGCAATGCAGATCATCCGCGATCCGTCATTCTTCGATGTCATCGTCACTTCCAACATGTTCGGTGACATTCTATCCGATGAGGCCTCACAGGTGACCGGCTCCATCGGCCTGCTTGCTTCCGCATCTCTCGGAGAAACATCGCGAGGAATGTACGAGCCTATCCATGGCTCGGCTCCGGATATTGCAGGTAAAGACTTAGCGAATCCGATCGCTGCAATATTGTCCGCTGCAATGATGCTCAGATATTCCTTCGATCTTGCAGATGAGGCCGACGCGATCGAAAAGGCTGTCGCTGACGTGCTCTCCGACGGACTCAGAACTGCAGACATAAAAGCTCCGGGGCAACAAGACTGGATCAAAGGCAGCGAAATGAAAGCAGCCATTCTCGATAAACTCAGAAAGAACTGATGAACAATAAGAAAAACAACTTTTTATTTTATACTGACTGGGACCACAGCGTGACCGGATCCGCATCCGCGCTTGCAGGCACTCTTGCTGCCTTCGCAACGGAATTCGGGCTTTCCGGAAATGTATGGCAGCAGTGGCTCACATACATACTCATGATGCATGACAACGCGTTCACACTGGCTTGTGAGCGCCGTGAAATATTGCCGGATTCGACGCTTATGCAGCTTGCGGAGCGCGATCTGGCCATTTTCATGGAACTGTTCAGAACAAAGGAAACCGACTTTGATGAAGATGAAGGCCTGCTCCCTTTGATACTTGATTACAAAGCACCGTATGAAGAGGACTGCACAACTGATGCGGGGCGCCGCATAAAGGAACTGAGCTGCAGGCTGGCCGGTGCAGAGGATGTAAAGGAGTTTGCCCGCACGCTTACTGACCACTATGAAAAGTACGGAGCCGGAATGTACGGACTCTATAAGGCTTTCAGGGTCGATCCTGCGGCGGACGGCGCAGAGCTGAAGCTGATCCCCGTTACTGACAGCGCGGATGTGTGTTTTGATGACCTGATCGGTTATGAATCACAGAAGAAGACGCTCAGAGACAACACGGAAGCGTTTGTGAGCGGCCACTTTGCCAATAATGTTCTTCTGTATGGAGACAGCGGTACGGGCAAATCGACGAGCGTCCATGCGCTCATGCATGATTACGCTGACCGCGGCTTAAGGCTTATAGAGGTATCAAAGCCGGACAGAAGCAGGCTGCCTCAGATCCTTTCGGCAATCAAAAAACGCAATTACAGGTTCATCCTGTTCCTCGATGATCTTTCATTCGAAGAAAACGAAAGCGATTACAAGGAGCTGAAGGCCATGCTCGAGGGAGCCCTTGAAACGCGGTCAGATAAGGTCCTGATATATGCCACATCGAACCGCCGGCACCTCATACGTGAGACCTGGGGCGACCGCAGCGACATGGAATATAACGAGGACGTGCACAGATCGGACACAATGGAGGAGAAGCTGTCGCTTGCAGGCAGGTTCGGTGTAACGATCTACTATCCGAAGCCTGGCCCAAAAGACTATCTTGAAATAGTCAGGGGGCTCGCGGCCAGGAAAGGAATTGAATTCAGCGGCAGTGAGCTTGAGGATGCTGCCCGCAAATGGGAACTCCGCCACGGAGGAATGTCGGGAAGGGCCGCGAGCCAGCTTATCACATGGCTTGACGGTACAGATAAATAAAAAAAGAAAAAGGACGAACAAAAGATGGGATCAAAAAACGGATTATCACTTGACAGAGTATATCAGGCTTCATTCGCACTCAAGGATGTGGCCAGAAAGACAGACCTTATATATTCACCTCATTTCAGCAACGGAAATGAGGTTTATCTGAAGACCGAGAATCTTCAGGTGACCGGAAGTTTCAAGCTGAGAGGCGCGTATTTCAAGATCAGCAGACTCAATGAAGAAGAGAAGGCAGCGGGCATTGTCGCCTGCAGTGCCGGCAACCACGCTCAGGGCGTAGCTCTGGCATCCACACACAGGGGCGCTAAGAGCATCATCTGCATGCCTGACGGAGCTCCTATAAGCAAGGTGGAGGCTACAAAGGCTCTCGGCGCTGAAGTGCGCCTGGTGAAGGGCACCTATGATGACGCCTATACCTATGCATGCAAGCTTCGCGATGAGACGGGAGCAACATTCATCCATCCTTTCGATGACCCTGATGTCATCGCAGGGCAGGGGACCATCGGACTTGAGATACTCGACCAGCTGCCTGACGTGGATGCGATCGTAGTACCTGTCGGCGGCGGCGGACTGATCTCAGGCGTCGCATATGCTGTGAAAAAGCTGAAACCGAATGTGAAAATATACGGTGTCCAGGCAAAAGAAGCAGCAAGCATGGCGGACAGCCTTAAATATGACGAACAGGTAACACTCAGCACTGTAAGCACT
This sequence comes from Mogibacterium sp., assembly GCA_017505405.1. GTDB lineage: Bacteria > Bacillota > Clostridia > Peptostreptococcales > Anaerovoracaceae > Crickella. The sequence continues at coordinate 15,992 of JAFVPI010000090.1, read as the reverse complement.
TTTGCAGATGGTATCGCAGTAAAGCATCCGGGCGATCTGACATTCTCACTTATAAAGAAATATGTCGATGATGTGGTAACCGTTACAGAGGATGAGATAGCTGCAGCCATTCTGTCACTGATCGAAAAGCAGAAGCTTATCGCTGAAGGCGCAGGAGCTGTATCCGTTGCAGCGATGATGTTCGGAAAGATCCCGGTAGAAGGCAAAAAGGTGGTTTGCCTTGTGTCGGGAGGAAACATAGATGTAAATATCCTTTCGAGAGTCATAACCAGAGGACTGGTAACGAGCGGACGCAATGCAACCCTGCAGATCGCGCTTGAGGACAAGCCGGGACAGCTTGTTGATGTCGCGACTATCATAGCAGGCTGCGGAGCCAACGTCACTGGAGTCCACTACGGACATTCCGATCCGGACACGGCAGTCACGAGCTGCGTCCTTACACTCGAGATCGAGACCAGGGACTTTGCTCAGCTTGAGGAGGTCCGCCAGACGCTCAAAGACAAAGGATTCAATCTGATATAAAAAAAGGTTCAATATAAAGGAGGCCATAGAGATGGGATATGATTTCAAGATAACAAGAACTGCGTCACCAAAGGCAAAACCGGACCAGACAGCTCTGGGATTCGGCAAATACTACACTGACCATATGTTTCTTATGGACTACGATGAGGGTCAGGGCTGGCATGACGGACGCATCGTTCCATACGGACCGCTGTCGATCGATCCTGCAGCATGCACACTTCACTATGCGCAGATGACATTTGAAGGCATGAAAGCGTACAGGAATCCTGAAGGAGGTATCAACCTGTTCCGCCCTGATATGAACGCAAAACGTCTGCAGAACAGCAACGACCGTCTTTGCATCCCAAGGATCGATGTAGATCTCTTCATCGAGGCTGTAAAGGCTCTCGTTGATGTTGACAGGGACTGGGTACCGGAAGCACAGGGCACATCGCTCTACATCAGACCGTTCATTATTTCTCCGGAGCCTTCGATGGCTGTGCATCCTGCTTCAAAGTATTGGTTCATAATCATCCTGAGCCCTGTGGCAGCTTACTATGAAGGTAACGACAAGGAACTCCACGGAAGCCGCATATGGGTAGAGGAAGAGTACATCCGTGCAGCAGTAGGAGGAACAGGCTTCGCTAAGTGCGGAGGCAACTACTCGTGCGGAATGATCGCTGCCACCGAAGCTAAAAAGCAGGGCTGCGAAGAAGTGCTGTGGCTCGATGCCAAAGAGCACAAGTATGTTGAAGAGGTCGGCACATCCAATGCTTTCTTCAAGATCAACGGCAAAGTTTACACATCATCGCTTACAGGCTCGATCCTTCCGGGCGTCACACGTGACAGTGCAATAAGACTGATGAGAAAATGGGGTGTTGAGGTAGAAGAGAAGCGCCTTGAGATCGATGATCTGCTTGCAGCAGCTGCAGACGGATCACTGACAGAAGCGTGGGCTACAGGAACGGCATGCGTCGTTTCGCCTATCGGTCTTCTGAGATACAGAGGAGAGAACTTCCCGATCAATGGTGAAAAAGTTGGCGAACTCAGCCAGAAGCTTTACGATACGCTTTATGGAATGCAGACAGGCACTGCACCTGATGTAATGGGAGACTGGGTAGTTACTCTGTAAGCATTGTCTTAACTGACAGGGACTTGGAATATGGCAATAACAAAAAGAATTGAAAAGATAAAAGATAACTACGTAAACACGAAGCCGCATATCTCATATGAGCGCGCGTGGAGCTGGACCAAATCTTTTCAGCGCACTGAGGGGCAGCCGCATCTGGTGCGCACAGCACAGGCATTTTACGATACATGCTGCGAGCTTTCCGTGAACATCTGGGAGGGCGAGCTCATTGTTGGCACCAGCGGCGAATTCAGAAAATGCGCGATACTTACGCCTGAGTTCGGCTGGTTGTGGATCAATGATGAGATAGACACTTTCCCTGAGAGGGGACAGGATCCTTACGATGTAACGCCTGAGCAGACTGAATTTATAAGAAAGAATATCTTTCCTTACTGGGAAGGCAAGTCTGTTGAAGAGGCATTTCTGGCAAGAACATCCGAAGCAACTAAAAAGATAGGCGTTGATACGGGTTTTCTCGATACCGACTCCAAATGGCGTAACGGAATAGGTGAGATCTCTGCTGATTACGTCGATGTGCTGCTTCCGAAGGGCTACGGCGGCATACGCGCTGAGGCGGAAGCCTACATGGCTGAGCTTGATGAAGCGATCCCTGATCAGAAAGCGAAGATCGATTTCTATAAATCCATGGTCCTTATTGCCGACGGCATGATCACTCTCGGCAGACGCTACAGCGAAAAGGCCGCAGAGATGGCTGCTGCAGAGACGGATCCGGTCAGAAAGAAGGAGCTTGAAGAGATCGCAGATGTCTGCTCCCGCATACCTGAGCAGCCGCCGAAGACATTCAGGGAGGCGGTACAGTTCGTATGGTTCGTGCAGCTTGGAGGCATCATAGCAGAGAACCCTCTCGCATGGAATCCGGGCAGATTCGACCAGTACATGTATCCGTATTACAAGGCTGACGAAGAGGCCGGGATCATTGACTATGACACGGCGCTCGAGCTTGTTGAGTGTCTGTGGCTGAAGTACAGCGAATGGGCATGGACGATATCCAAGAACACTGCCAGCTTCTTTGCCGGATACACAAACTTTGAGAACCTCACCATAGGCGGCACAAAGGTCGACGGGACCGATGCCACCAATACGATTTCATACATGGCGATACAGGCCACAAGAGAATGCATGACCCATCAGCCTACGCTGAGCTGCAGGATCCACCCAGACTGTCCGCCTGAATTCATGGAGGCAGTCACTGAACTTGTATCAACAGGATGCGGGTTCCCGGCTATCCACGGAGACAGGACGGGCTACCAGATGCTCTCGAACCTCGGGTACAGACCGGAGGATGCAAGAGACTGGAACAACTGCGGCTGCGTAGTGCCTCACTCACGCAAGACATTCGAGTGGACGTCTGCTGCAAGCATCAGCTTTGCGGCAGCTCTCGAGTTTGCTCTTAATCAGGGCAGGAGCCGCCTGTCGGGAGAGCAGGTATCGCTCGAGGAGAAGGATCCTAAAACCTTTGCTTCGATGGATGAGATACTGGAGGCATGGAAAAAGCAGTTCAGATATCTTGTGCGCCATGGAGTGATAAGCCTTGTGACTGCGCAGGAGATCCACAAAGAAATAGGGCACAGGCCATTCATGTCGGCCTGCAATGAGTACTGCATGAAGAACGGCCGCGACCTCGTTGACGGCGGTGCAAAATACAATATAGGACCTGTATTCACGGGCGTAGGCCTTTCCGTAACAGCGAATTCTCTTGCGGTTATCAGAAAACTCGTATTCGAGGAAGGCGTGACAACGATGGCTGAGATCATCGACGCACTCGACAGCAACTGGGAAGGCTATGAGCAGCTCAGGGAGCTCGCGCTGGCCTGCCCTAAATACGGCAATGACGATGATTACGTAGACTCGATCGCACGTGATCTCGCGGATTTCTTCTATGATGAGGTCACGAAATACAATGACCTTTACGGAAACCACTTCGTTACAGCATTCATGGGGATCTCCAATTATCTGCCTACCGGCAAGGTGCTCGGAGCCACTCCGGAGGGAAGGCATGCGAAGGATCCGATAAATGAGGGCGTTTCACCGTATACAGGCAGCGATAAATCGACCTGTCTCGCAGCTCTGAGGAGCGCCGCCAAAGTGAAGCACGATATCCACAGCGGAGGCACTTTGCTGAACCTGCGGCTGAATCACGACCTTGTTGCGACAAAGCGCGGCAGGGCAAACCTCGGAGCCATGCTGCAAAGCTATTTTGCTCTGGGCGGCTTCCACGTGCAGTTCAATACTATCTCCAATGAAGTGCTTGCTGATGCTCAGGCAAATCCTGACAAATACCGCAGCCTTCTTGTGAGGGTCGCCGGATACAGCGCCCAGTTCACAAATCTGTCAAAGGAGATGCAGGATTCGATAATGGCGAGGAATGCCCACGAAGCATTCTGATAACAGACACAAGCCCGGCCCCGGAGGCCGGGCAAAATTATAGGTATGAGTATTAAGGGCTATATAATGCAGATCCAGCCCTTCTCGGTCAATGACGGCGAGGGGATACGGACTGATATATTCATGGCGGGATGTCCTCTCCGCTGCAGATGGTGCTCAAATCCCGAGGGATTCAGGCAGAAGGAGCTCGTAGGATGGTACAAAAGGAAATGTATCGGCTGCGGTGCCTGTGCTGCGGTGTGCCCGCAGGGGATCGGGATCGACATGGATGCTGCGGTAAGCGATGGAAAACCGGGGATAGTTACGGGGCATGATGCGTGCATCGCCTGCGGAGCGTGCGTCCATGCATGCCCGGAGGAGGCCAGAACACACATGGTCAGTCTGATGGACGCTGATGCAGTGATCAGAGAGGTCATGAAGCATCGTCTGTTCTACTCCTACAGCGGAGGCGGAGTCACTTTCTCGGGAGGTGAAGCGACATCACAGCCGGAGTTTCTGGACTATGTGTCGCGCGAGCTGTATGACTCGGGGATAAGCATTGACCTCGAGAGCTGCGGATACTTTGACTTCAGCATTGTCAGACCTGCTCTTGAACGCATGGATCTTATTTTCATGGACCTTAAGCACATGGACCCTGAAGTACACAGGAAATATACCGGAGTGAGCAATGAACGCATACTTGAAAACATAGCTCTCCTGGGATCTCTCAGACATCCTGACGGGAACGGGTCTCCCGAACTGGTCATAAGGATACCTGTCATAGGCGGCGTGAATGATACAGAAGAAAACATTGCGGCATCGGCGGCCTTTGTGCATGACGCGCTGCCGGATGCGAAGATGGAGCTGCTTCCGTATCACACATTCGGGAAGATCAAATATGAGGCGATAGGGATGCCGTTCGGTCAGGACGGATTCTATACTCCGGGTAAGGAAGAAATGAAAAAGCTGCGCGATATCGCAGCAGCTCAGGGACCGGAGATCGTTGATTACAGATAGAATACGCCGGCGCGTTCGCAACGCAGCCGGCGCAATTATTATTTTTTGATCATGTTGCCTGACGATACTGCACGCTGAGCCCGCCTTTGCTTCATAGCATCGCGGTAGTTATTCGGCAGCCAGTGGCAGGTCTTTTTGCTTTTCTTATAAATGAACTCCTCGAAGGAATCGGAATCTCCAATTGTAAATGCACTCTTTGGGATGACTATGATCTCCTTGTTCTTCATTCCCATGTACAGGTAAGAGTCATCGTGATAAAAACCAGTGATGTCCTTATACTTGCCGAGTCCGGAGAAACGCACTCCGTCTTTAAGGAAGTCAGCATCATTGACGGTGAAGTTATAGGTGAACTCCGCGCCGCTCTTATAATCAGGGTCATTCCTTTTGGTCATCCAGAGAGAGATGTACTGACGGAAAAGACCAAGAAGTATCATCAGAACACCGATGCCCGTAAAGAAGATCCTCCAGTACAGATCCTTGAAAAAGAATATGCCCGGAAGAGCAATGACCAGCCCGTAGAGCATGAGCCTTGCGGACACGCCGGGGTGGAGCATCCTGTAAGTAAAGGTGATATACGCCTTAAGAACACCGCTGTCTCTTTTAGTCTTTACCTGATAGAGGACCTCTTTCTGTTTTGCCTGAGGCTTGTCTGAACCGCCGGATGCTGCCTGTTTTGACGCTTCACTGTTTGGTGTCTCTTTTTTAGGCTTTGACTGGGCTGTATTGGTTTTATTGCTTCTTGATTTGTTTTTTGCCATTTATAAGGTCTCCGATGAACATTACTTAAGTCTGATTACAGTGAAAGTATAATCTGACAGCCGCATTTTGTAAACTCTGCGCTAATGTCTTTAATAAGCTTTAAACCCGGCAGCAAATAGTCCTGCTTCGAGACAACGAGGCACGAGCGAAAGGAATATTTGCTGCCGGATTTACATACTTACGAAAACCGGAAATATATATTTGGTTTCCCAAAGAGATATGTTGTATAATCATTTTGTAGATCATAGTTATTGAAATGCCGGCCGTGAGCCGCTGCAATAAGGAGAAAAAAGATGAAAGAGAACGTCATTTTCTGCTATTCGGGCACAGGCAACTGCCTCGACATGGCAAAGAATATCGCAAAGAGCCTGGGTGATACTGACATCATCATGATGCGTAAGTATCCGGCGGTTACAGATGTAAGAGAGGCAAAGAGGGTAGGATTCATATTCCCATGCTACGGCGGCGGACTCCCTGGTCATGTTGAGAGATATCTTCATGACATCAAGGTCAGCCCTGACGCATACACCTTCGGGATCGCTCAGTGCGCAGCATACAAAGGAGAAGGTCTCAGTAAGCTCAACGCACTTATTCCGCTCGACTACTGGGCAGCAGTGTCACATCAGTGCACATGCATCTGGCTTTTCCCGCATGACCTCACGCTTCCGAAAATGGGCGCTGTTGAATCACAGGCAAGATCGGAGCACTTTGCTGAGAGATTTGCGAACGATATCAAGGCCGGCATCAAAACTAAAAGAAAACTCGGCAAGGCTATTGCCAACAAAGTCGAGCATGCCAAGTGGCCGGAAATCGCACGTAAGCAGGGTCAGACACTCAGGGCCAATGATAATTGCATAATGTGCGGAACATGTGCGAAGGTCTGCCCGACGGGCAATATCAGGTACGCCGGAAAGGCAGTAGTATTCGGTGACAAGTGCATCTCATGCTGCGCATGTGTACAGTACTGCCCGCAGGAGGCGATCAACTTCGGCAAGATCACGGAGAAGAGAGAGCGTTATCATAATGTAAATATCACAGTAGATGACCTGAACGAGGAGATCATTTCATTCTAGGAAGCATTCCGGGGCACCGTGCATGCGCACTTCAGAGGACTTTTTAAATCAAAAGGTACATATATGAGCAACTAAACTCATATATGTACCTTTTTTCTTTTATAACGAAAGCGGGCTCTGATTATTTTGGATTCGTATTTATCTCATCGTGTGATGTCTTGGATTCGCCGTCGACTGCATTTGCATCGTAGAGATCCTTCTTTATCTGGCTGCTGCTGATCTCAGGCGTGCGAGGCAGATATACAACTTCAACACCTTCATCCCTGAGAAAATCGAATTTACCCTTCCAGTCGTCGCCTATCACGAATGTATCTATGTGATACTCATGCATGTCACTCTTCTTCTGTTCCCAGCTCTCTTCAGGGATCACCAGATCGACATACCTGACAGCTTCAACGAGGGCCTTGCGCTGCTCATAAGTGAAATAGCATTTTTTACGCTTGGAATTCCAGTTGAATTCATCGGTTGAGATCGCAACGATAAGATAATCGCCGAGAGCCTTGGCTCTTTTGAGCAGATTGATGTGACCATAGTGCAGAAGGTCATATGTGCCGTATGTGATTACTCTTTTCATTCTATACTCCGTTCACCTGAGTTGTTTATGTTCTGTGAATGTATTGTATCATTGCAGGCAGGTACATGGCAATTCACACACATACGGAAGGAAAAAGGAAGAAAGAAGGCGGCTGCCTCATTGGACACATCATGCTCAGAGTGTTATTATTTAAGAGTTAATGAAAAACATAAATTAAAGAAGGGATTTGAAAATGGAAGCAAGTATTTACAATGTTGGAAAACTTCTTGATAAGGTGACAGACGGAGCCATTGATATCGGTTTGAAACTGGTTCTGGCTGTCATTGTTTATTTGATCGGCAGCTTTATCATCAAAAGGATCATAAAGGGCATGGAAAGAATGAAAGCCCTGAAGTCCATAGATCCGACAGCCGCAGGTTATATCAGGACTTTTGTAAAAGCAGCCCTTTATGTAATACTCGTGGTATCGATAATCGCTCTTCTGGGCGTTCCGATGTCATCTGTGATCGCAGCGATCGCTTCTGTGGGAGTAGCGATCGGCATGGCTTTGCAGGGAGCTCTCGCAAACATCGCGGGAGGCATTATGCTCCTTATATTCCGTCCGTTCAATGTAGGTGATTACATTGTTGCCGGCGGAGAAGAGGGAACAGTCAGAAACATATCGCTCGTTTACACCGTTCTGACAACCCTGGATAACCGTAGGATATCCGTACCGAACGGCAATCTGATGAACTCGACCATCTGCAACGCAACGGCAGAGGAACTGAGAAGAGTAGACCTCAACTTTGATGTTGCCGGCTCGGAAGATGCAGATAAGGTAGAGAAGATCCTTGCTGATGTTATCGATAAAACTGAGTGGGTCCTCGACAATCCGGCTCCTCAGGTGCTGATAACCGCAGGAGTTCCGGGAGGACTTACATATACCGTCAGAGTCTGGGTGAAGACTTCGAATTACTGGGATGAGTTCACGGTGCTGATGAAGGAGATACCTGCAGCGCTCAACGAAAATGGTATCGCAAGACCTTCAACACCTATAAGCGTAAGCAAATAATTTCAGAGAAAGGTAAAAGGCATTCAGATGAAAAGAGTCATAGGTGCTGTCATTACGGGTGCCCTGTTTGCGGGGCTCATTATGCTCCTCGGGATTTATGATGTAGCGGCGATAGGGCCTGCCGGGACTGAAGTAGGCTTTTCGCATATCAATCAGTTTGTTCACGAGTTTACCGGTGTCAATATGATCTGGTATGACATAACGGATTACATCGGTTATGGAGCCATAGCGGTATGCGGGATGTTTGCTGTTGCCGGTTTCGTACAGATGATAAAGCGCAGGAGCCTGCTGAAAGTCGACAGGGAGATATGGGCGCTCGGAGGGCTGTTCATAGCCGTAATAGGATGCTACGTATTCTTTGAGAAATACATAATCAATTACAGACCTATTGTAATGCCCGGCGAGACAGCGCCTGAGGCGTCATTCCCGTCATCGCATACGATGCTTATCATGACAGTAATGATCGCCGTGATGATAGTCTCCGATAAGTATTTCAGCAAGGGGCTCGGTGTGCTCGTAAGGGTGCTCTGCTTCGTGATCACGCTGGTAACGATAGGAGGCAGACTGTATTGCGGAGTCCACTGGTTCACCGATATCATCGGAGGCATCCTGCTCAGCGCTACACTGCTGTTCCTCTTTGCAGCTGTTGTTTCGGGCGGGGGAAGAAAGAAGACAGATCCTGACCTCGAGTTTGCCTATGATAACAGGCAGGCCGGCAGGCGCAAAACTGCTGCTCCGGAATCAACGAGAGGCTACAAGCCTAAGCACTGAAATAACTGAATAAAGCATGGTTTAAGACCTTTCAAACGATCAATAGTTAAATTTGATACAACAAACTACCTTTATTGAAAGTAACGATAACACGGTTGCCCTGATATAATTGAAGCAGCCTTTCATAATTGCTAAAATCGGATTAACGGTAATTAACGTTGATTCGGTTTTTTTTTAAGAAAGGATGAGTTGCTATGAAGAGAAAAAGTACAATAATAGCTCTTTTACTTGCATTTGCAATGATTTTCGGAGCATTCTCTGTATTTGCTGCTTCTGGTCTGCCTACAGATAAGACCAGAGATGCGATCGCAAATAGTGCTAAAGTACAGAGCGTACCAACCCTTAAGAACGAAGTTGATGCAGAGAGATTTGCAATGGACCTCTATGAGCAGACAACGAAGGGTAAATACAAACTGGTTGATACAAAGACTCTTATGGGCTGGGTTAATAAAAAATCGGCAGTTGTTGTCGATACAATGCCGGTAGGCTGGTATAATCAGCGTCATATTCTTGGTGCTGTACAGGCAACTGCAGGCGGCGAAGACGGTTCAAAGGGCCCGGCTTTCCTGATGACAGCAGCCGAAAAGAAGAACCTCCTCAAGGTAGTTAAGAAGGCAACCAAGGGAAACAAGAAAAAGAAAGTCGTAGTTTACTGCGGATTCACAAAGTGCCAGCGTTCACATCAGGCAGCTATGTACCTCAAGAAGAAAGGTTATAAGAACGTATATCGTTATGCCGGCGGCATCTCCGCATGGGTAGATGCAAATTACCCTATCGAGGGAACAGGTGTTGAATAAGTAAGTACAGTTCTTTTAGGGGAACAGTATTTATACAGGACGATTTAAGGCGATGATCGCAGACATGATTTTGTGATCATCGCTTTTATTCCAGAAATGCAAAACCGGGATAGTTAAGGAGTAAAGTATGCTGTATAGTAAGCCGAAATCCAAACGCTTTATATCCATTGCAGTAACTGTAGTTTTTTTGATCGTATCGATGCTGGCAAGTACTGAGAGCGTCAATGCAGCCACTAAGCTGAAAGTCACTGCGGAGAAAAACAAGATATATGTTGGTCAGACAGTAAAGCTTACAGCCAACAAGAACGTGAAATGGTCAGTATCAAAGAAAAAAATAGCAAAGCTGACTAAGGTCAAGAAAAAGACTGTCGTTGTCAAAGGGCTTAAACCGGGGACTGTTTATGTAAAGGCAAAAAAAGGCAAAAGCACCAAAAAAATTAAAATAACTGTAGCAAAAAAGCCAAAGGAAGAGGCGAAGAAAACTATAAACCTCACCAGCAGCAAAGGTGTTATTGGTATTGGTGAAGCCTGCACAGTTACGGTCACAGGGGATATTTCAAGTGATGATGTGACATTTTCATCCAGTGACTCTGCTGTTGCTGATGTATACAGCACAGGCGCCGTGATGGGTAACAGTCCCGGAACGGCAACCATAACAGCGACATATAACAAGGATTCAGGTATAAAAGCTTCCGTAGACATAACTGTAGTTGCTGCTAAAGCCGGTGTTTTAACAGTATCGATAGATATGACAGACGGAGAAAGGTATCCTGCCGGGAAGCCGCTGAAAGCATGGTTCCAGGTGCCTGTCTCGGATGATAATCAGACGATAACGGACGTTAAGTATGAAGCAAAAAGCGCGGCCCGTGAAAAAATCATTAAAGATTCTTCAGGAGCCCAGGCTTATTACATAGAATGGGGACCGGATGTCGCACCTGAAGACCGCGTAGCGACACTGTCATTCCACATTTACAGAAGGGCTGTTACTCACGGAAAAGATCTCAGATCCATGGAAAGAGGTAATGTCGATACAGGAAATAAAGAAATAGCGGTATGGCTGCAGAGGACTGAGTACAGCGGATCCTTGACGAGCGGAGTGGTCAAGAAGAAAGCAGACGAAGTAACAGCAAATGCTGAGACTGTATATGACAAGGCTCATGCGATCTACTTATGGATATGTGATAATATCACCCGTGACAAGACCATGCCAAACAGAGAGCTTGGGGATGTTGTAGCCATACTGTCTTCAAAAGATAAGGTAGCCGGATCGTGCATCGATATCAATTCCATTTTCGTAGCAATGTGCAATGCAGAAGGCATCCCTGCAAGGGAATCGTTCGGATACAAGATATTTGAGGATCCGTCAAAACTCGGACAGAATTGCAGAGCTGAGTTCTTCCTTCCTGGTTACGGCTGGGTCGAAGTCGATCCTGCCATGCCTCTTGCAATGGCCATGAATGGCACTGCAAAAAAGGGAAGCGATACCTGGGAGAGCATCAAGGAAACATACTGGACTACCGGCAGTCCTGACTGGATCTGCCAGAATCACGGCAGAGACCTGACTTTTGATTCTCCGGGAGAAATGAATGCTGCTCCGGGCTATATGGTAAATGCTGACGGTACTCTGAATCACTTCATGTTCCCGCATGGCGAATATGACGGGAAATATATTCCGGGGTATGGCAACTATGCATCGGAGTTCAAGTATAAATATAAATTCGTAGAAGAAAGTCCATTCGACTGTGGTTGCTAAAGATACTTCAGAAAAAAGAAAACTGACATGCAAAAAACAGGGGCCTGCTGCCGGCAGACCCCTGTTTTATCAGAACACCTCAATAAGGGGATGTGTTTTGATTAATTATAGAGCAAATATCTCCAGATCCTCACATGCTTCAAGAGCTGACTTAGGACCGACCACGCAGACGGTGCCTTTGTCTGCCATATCCTTCAGCGCGTTGCTCAGGCCGGCAAGATCGCCGGCTTTTGTATTGAGGATCTCCCGGCGGATCCTGATTCTGTCCTCATCTGTAAAGCCCGAGAGATAGAAATCGTCTGCCGCTCTGCCTTTCGCAGCAGGAGAGAGCAGCGGCTCCGTAGAAGCAATGGTCGAAATAATGAAACCGTCTATATCCAGGTTTTCATCAGCTGCGAAAGCAGTCAGGAAGTCAGATGTTGTTTTGAAAACTCCCAGTGAGCGGCCCGGACTCGGATCCCTGTACGTGTGGCAGAAGAGACTGCCTGTTCTGCCTGCGGCCATTGAAGCTCCATATGCTCCGCCCTGTACTCTGATGCTGTTCCAGAGGTGGGAGAGTGAGATGATGTTGGCTGCCACCTGATAGTTTCCGTTCATTTTGTGGCCATCGTACTTCAGATCGTATGATGTGACGGCGAACGAGACGGCAGCAGGTATTTCTATGCCCATGCGCCGCGGCAGCGCAGACTCATAATGGACTTTCTCAGGCATCGCTTCTCCTTCAGGGAGCATTTCCATGAAGCCTGAAAGATCAGGACAGCTGTCTGCTGTCACGCCAATGATGGCGTTCTGCCTGCATATGCTCTTTCTGATCACTTCCTCTGCAAAGGATGTGAATGAATCGAGCTCTTCATCTGAAGCATTGCTCATGCCATGCATGTATTGCAGAAAGCTGTAGCCGTTTACAGCTTCCGCTGCGGCATCTCTTGCCGACCAGTGCGATCTTGCTTCAGAGAGACCAAGACGGTGCCCGTTAGCCATTGCTGTCCGCTTGGAATCCTCATCGATCTGAGTTACAAGCTCGCGCATCATGGCTTTGTCGCCGAACTTTGTTTCTGTCAGGATCCCGGCTATGAGCTTCTCAGCTTCAGGAAGCTTATCTGCGAGTACTGAAGCCCTGACTCTGATGCATGGCGTGCATTCGCTGCTGTCGCTGTCCTTCGCAAGGATATCGAGTCCGAATGAGATACCGCCGATATACATACGGATCTCGTTCTGCAGCGAAAGAACATCATATTTTTCAGTCGGAAGATCCTTGAAGAATTCCGTGATGAGCGCAGCTGCAGGCAGCTCCGGCAATGACAGCTGAGTGACAGGGAAGTATGCATTGATATGCACGATCCCGTTCGCCGGCAGCTGATGGAACAGCACCTTTGCTCCGCACACGTCTTTTTCTTCGGTCGGTATCAGCTGAGGCATCGCATCGATATCCGCAAGGTCGAGCTGAGGTATGGTCGCAAGATCCTCCTCGCTGTCATCGGTCTGCTGCCACTCGAGCAGTTTTCTGTTGAGCTCTTCGAGCTTTTCCCTGCCCGGTCCGTCCAGCGCTTCTACAGCAGCTTTTACACGCTCAGCTTCCTCAGCGGCTTCCTTTTCTGCATAACCGCTGTCAGGCATGAGTATGATGGTCGAAAGCATGGATGTATCTGCCAATATTTCTCTTGCGATATCTTCCATTTCTCCGTTGCCGATCATGGAACGCATCCTGGCGATCGATGAATCCGTGGTGAGATAGAGGGCAGGGTCTCCGCCGTAGAGCCATGAGGAGTATGCTGAGATCATTCTGTAAAGTGCCTGAGGCTCAGGATACTGCCTGAACCTGAAATCTGTCTGATTCACGGAAGCTTCGAGGTCTCTCTTGGAGAATCCATCATCTGTCAGCCTGTTTACCGTTTCTTCTATTATGGATCTGAGACGGCCGGCAACTCTTTCGAGTGAAGCAGCGTCAGGCTTTGCGCTCTCTCCGTCACTTACTCCGCGGAACAGCATCATGAGGTATGGCTGAGCTATTCCGTCTGAAACATATATTTCCATGTCTTCGGCGAGTCCTGAGGAAAGCACGGCACGCTTCAGAGGAGACTCGTTGGAGTCCGCTATCTGTTCCAGAATAATACTGAGCGCAAGCATCTTATCTCTGTCTTCCCAGCTGCTGATGACCTTTCCGAAGCAGATAAGAGGCTTGTCATCTTCACTGCTCGCGGCAAAACAGATGGTTTTATCCGCCTTTACCGGCTCCTGCACAGCAAGCTGAGGAATGTCATCTAGCCTGTCATACGAGGCAAGGTACTCCTCGATCTTTGCGAGAGTTGCATCAAGAGGAACGTCGCCGTCAAGATAGAAATATGCGTTTGATGGATGATAATACTTCTTATACTGCTCAACAAAGGACTCATAGGTAAGATCCGGTATGCATTTCGGATCACCGCCCGATATGAAGCCGTAGCAGCTGTCAGGGAAGAGCAGAGCCGTCATGGCCTCATCCGCGACAGAATCGACTTCAGACATTGCGCCTTTCATCTCGTTGAACACAACACCTTTGTAAGCAGGTTCATCGCCTGCAGTATCAATATGCCATCCTTCCTGATAGAAGATGTTCGGATCTTTCAGAACGTTAGGCCTGAAGACACAGTCCAGATAAACATCCATCAGATTGAGATAATCCTGCTCTATGCGGCTCGAGACCGGGTAAACTGTTTTGTCCGGGAAAGTCATCGCGTTCAGGAAGGTATTCATGGAAGTCTTCAGAAGCTCCACGAAAGGCTCCTTGACAGGGTATTTATCCGAACCGCAGAGTACAGAGTGCTCGAGGATATGGAACACGCCGGTGCTGTCTGACGGGAGGGTCCTGAATCCTACAGAGAAGAGCTTGTTCTCATCGCCGTTGTCCGCCCAGACGAGACGGGCTCCCGTGGCGTCGTGCTTCATCTCAACAAGTCTTCCGCCGATCTCTTTTATTTCTCTGATGTTGGTCACGGTAAAGCCGTGGAGGCTGTCATTTACTGTCATTTGTAATTCTCCGATGCTTATTTGTTCTGACGGCTGTAAAGCCATCGTCAGTACTGAAAATACTCTATAATGATATACCAATATCAGGAGCAATTAAAGTGCATGCCATGCTATAATGGTTTCATTGATAGTAACGGCGTTGCCGCAAGGATGAAACCATTGATCTACGGAGGCTGGGCTCCTCCGATAGAATGGTTCATCGATATTAACGGCGTTGCCGTAAGGATGAAACCATTGATCTCCGGAGGCTGAGCTCCTCCGATAGAATGGTTCATCGATATTAACGGCGTTGCCGTAAGGATGAAACCATTGATCTCCGGAGGCTGGGCTCCTCCGATAGAATGGTTCATCAATTGAAGTGGCTGGAGAAAAGAACCTCATTAAAAGGAGGCAGAAATGGTAGACAACGGATTGATTTATTTCGCCAGAAAGGGCGACGGCGAAACACTTAGCGATAAGATATGCATGAGACCGGATAAGGCCAACAGGCATGGCTTCATCTGCGGCGCGACAGGTACCGGAAAATCGGTCACTCTCAAGGTCCTTGCTGAGAGCTTTTCGCAGATAGGAGTACCGGTGTTCATGTCCGATGTAAAAGGGGATATGGCCGGCATAGCTGTACCCGGCACCGATAGTGAGGGTATGCAGAAAAGACTGGACCGCTTTGAAATAAGAGACGGATTCAGCTATCGCGGATTCCCGGTCTCGATCTTTGATATTTATGCACAGAAAGGAACACCGCTGCGCACAACAGTATCGGAGATGGGGCCTCTGCTCTTCAGCCAGGTGCTCGATCTCAACGATACTCAGACTGAGCTGATGCAGGTCATTTTCAAGATCGCAGACGATCTCGGACTCATACTCACGGATACAAAAGACATGAAGGCTACGCTACAGTACTGCGCCGATCATTCCAGTGAGTTCAAGATGGACTACGGCCTGATCCCTCAGCAGTCGGCTTCAGCGATAATAAGGGCGATAGTCGCGCTTGAATCCGAGGGAGCAGACACTTTCTTCGGCGAACCGGCTATAGATATAAGGGACCTCTTCCTGACGGCTCCTGACGGAAGGGGGATCATCAATATACTTGACGCAGAGACGCTGATAAACAAGCCACGCCTTTATTCGGCATTCATGCTGTATCTGCTGTCGGAGCTGTTCGAGGTGCTTCCTGAAGTGGGAGATCCGGAGAAGCCTAAGATGGTGTTCTTCTTT